>CAMDKB010000095.1 GCA_945901195.1 Rhizobium sp. Q54 | reverse complement strand
TTCGATCACATCACCACAATCGCCAAACTGCCTTTCATCCTGTGCGTTCCCGCAGACAAGCCATGGAAGACCATTGCCGAACTCACCGCCTATCTGAAAGAGCAGGGCGACAAGGCCTCTTATGGTTCACTGGCAAATCCCGGCCTTGTCGGGGCGGAACTCTACAAGGTACATTTCGGCTTGAAGACAGTGGAAGTGAAATACAAGGACCCCGCGCCCTGCTTCAACGATCTCATTGCCGGAAACCTTGCCTTTGCGCATATCGATCCGGCGGCAGGTCAGGCCTGGATGAATTCGGGCAAGGTGCGCCCGCTCTGCGTTACTGCGGGTCAGCGCACCAAGGCCCTGCCGGATATTCCCGGCGCACATGAAGCCGGCATCATGAATTCCGACATTCAGGCCTGGTGGTCCGTGCATACGCCCAAGGGCCTGCCCAAGCCGATTTTCGAGCAGCTTGAAAAATACTTCAATCAGATCGCAATCGATCCGGAAACCACAGCCTTCCTCGCCAAAGTCGGAACAGACCCCTTTCCTGGCAATTCCAAGATGATTCTGGATCTGCTCAAGGCCGACATCAAGAACTGGGGCGAATACGTGAAGCTGGCGAAGATCGAACCGGTTTAAGCGCGCGTCATCCCGGATAAATTGCGCAGCAATTTATCCGGGACCACAAGCGGGAAGGGCAGCTCCTGACTGATCAGGAAGTGTGGCTTTGAAGTGAAGACTTTCGCAAGCGTTTATCTCAGATCAAGCGATGCTCTAAAAACTCGACAGCTAGACTCGGAGCAGCCTCAAATCGACTTCGCGTTCGACGTAATGCCATTCGGGCGTCGCTCGTAACCGGCGCACCATGTCTTCAAATGCGTCCGATTGATCAGGCGCATATTCAAACCAGGTTAAAAAATCGAACGGTTCTGCAAGCTCCCGGCAGTGGTGCAAACGCCGGGCTACGGCTCACAGATATTCATGACCAATGCCGATGTGGCGGGATTGCTCTTCAAATATTGCCCTTCTCTCGTCTTGTGCCATGTCCCACCATTCAGCCGTCTTCCGGATTGGGATCAACGCGGCGCAAGTCGCTTCGGTACGATGCAAGCCAGCCTGTTGCGCCACGAGTGAATCAAGTTCTGACTTGTTTGTATATCGTGTGTTGCTGGTCGTGCCTCTCAGAACCCAGCTGCATTCAGCTGGCACAGACGCATCCTTGCCTTCCAGAATAGATAAAAAATCGGCGCTGGGCATGCCTTCACCGATCACTGGACTATTTCTTGTAATTCGCCATTGCCCCCTTGAGGAGGCGGTAAACGAAACGTGAAGGGGAACAGGCATCGGCCACTCCGGACGCATTTGAGTAAACCGAAACAAGCAAGGGGCGTGCCTTTTTCTTCGCGTAATCGACTCATTTCCCGGCAATTCCGAAATGGTCCTCGACCTGCTCAAGGCCGACATAAAGAACTGGGGCGATTACGTGAAGCTGGCGAAGATCGAGTCGGTTTAAACGCGCGTCATCCCGGAAAATTGCGCAGCAATTTATCCGGGACCGCCTGCGGGAAGGGGCTCTAAATCTGCGGTCCCGGATGGGATTTGCCGTCCGGGAAAACAGTATCTTGATCACCCCGCCTTGCGCCAGTCCTTGGCCTGCTGAATGCTCTCGCTATATCTGGCCACCGTCACACCAAACAATTCAAAGCGCGTGAAATAGCTCAGGATAAAAGCGTGCACGCCCTGTTCGTAAAGCGCCTTGATATCACCGCCGCGCATCAACTCTTTTTCGGCTTCCGTCAGCGGCATCTGCGCCATGGCGGCTTCCGGATCGCTTTTGGCGATGGCGCGAAAATCGCGGTTCATCTGGCATGTGCGCAGGAACTTGTTGACGCCGTAAGTGCTCATAACATTCTCCGCTTGCGCATCTTCTCGTCGGGAAACCGGTTCCCGCTTTCCGCGATGATGGCCCTAGATCCACACACCAAACGCATGGCCGTGGCTGACCTGTGGTTTCAGGATGACGGGCTTCTTCACCCCGCAGACGCCGAGCATGGCGATCCAGTTCAATAATTCGCCCGCCGCATTGCCGGCCCGCATCATGCGTTCGCCGGTGGCGTCCGCTATCAATTGCGAAACCTCCGCTGCCGCAAGACGATCTTCCACATGCTTGGCCCAGACCTTGTCCGGCGTCCCCGCGCGCTCGCCCTTGTCGGCCAGCGGTCCGCCGATCTCCAGCGAGAATGAGCCGCTGCCGATCACTGCGACGCGCTCGTTGCCCGGATAGCTCTCGATTGCCTTGCGCAACATCTGCCCCAGCGCGAAGGCCCGTTCGGCATTGGGCAAAGGGTTGGAAAAGCAATGGATGAAGAAGGGAATGATGGGCGTCCGCTGGCGCGCGTTCAAAAAATGCCACGGCACCATGAAAGAATGGTCGAGCCGGAATTCCTGGGTGATGGCCACATCGAAACTGGCGAGAATTCCCTGCACATGCAGATGGGCGGCGAGCCCCTCATGCACCGGCAACGTATAGGCGGGCATCGACGTTTCATCATTGGGGCCCGACGTTTCGGTCGCGACGCCCACGGCGAACACGGGGAAATTATCGAAAAAGAACGTGTTGAAATGGTCATTGGAGAAAATCAGGATGACATCCGCCCTGGCTGCGTCCAGATGTCCCTCAATCTCGCGATAAAGCTGGGCTTCCTCGCAATCAGGCCCTTTGCGCACCACGACAGAGGGGAAAACCGGGGTATGCGGAACGCCAAAACCGGCGACGACCTGTGCCATGTCCAAACCTTGAGTTGCGCGTATCCATCCGCAGATTGTAGTTCTGGAAAGCTTAGTATAGACGCGCAGACAACATCAAGTGAGGCGGCCCAGCGCTCGCCGTCCCGGGGGAGTTTCATGCAACAAGACTTCATGCCGCAAGACAATGCAACGGGTCATGACCATATCGCCAGCGCGCGCGCGTTGCAGCCAGCCATTCTCGCAGAAGCTGCGGCAACCGAAGCGAACCGGCAGGTGTCCGCAGCCCTGATGGCAAAAATCCATGACGCCCGTCTGCTGCGCATGCTCGTGCCCCGCACGGTGGGTGGCGACGAAGTCGACCTCATGACATTCGTGGAATCCGTGGAAGAAGTGGCCAAAGCCGACGCCAGTACTGCCTGGACCGTCGGGCAGGGCGGCGGCTGCGCCTTCGGGTCAGGCTTTTTGGCAACAGAGGTGGCGCGCGAAGTCTTTGGCGTGCCAAATGCCGTACTCGCATCAGGTCCCAACGCGCCCGGCGCCAAGGCTGTCGCCGTAGACGGTGGCTACATCGTCTCGGGCAATTGGCGCTTTGCGTCCGGTAGCCGCAACGCCCAATGGATCGGCGCGCATTGCACGGTTTACGAAGCCGATGGTACGCCGCGCCCGGTGCCAGCCGGAAAAGTGGCGCAATTGACCGCGATTTTTCCTAAGTCGAAAGCCGCCATGAAAGACGTCTGGCGGGTGATGGGACTGAACGGTACGGGCAGCGACGATTATTCCGTGCAGGAATTGTTCGTCCCGGAAGCCTATACATTCACTCGCGATTTTGCCGGCGATCGCCGCGAGCCTGGTCCGCTCTACAAATTTTCCAATTTCAACATGTTCGGATTCGCTTTCGCAGGGATCGCTGTGGGCCTTGCCCGCACGATGATGAATGATTTTCGCGATCTGGCCGGCGCGAAGAAAACCGGCCCGGCGATGTCCTCTGTGGGAGCCAATGCCGCTGTACAGCAGCAATTCGGCTTTAACGAAGCCAAACTGCGCTCTGCCCGCGCTTATCTTTACAGCACGATCGAGGAAGCCTGGGAGAAGGTTTCCCGCACCGGCGAGTGCACGCTGGATGAACGTATCAGCCTGCGCATGATGTCTGCGTATGTCATCCAGACCGGCAAGGACGTGGTGGATTTTGTCTACCACGCGGCGGGCTCCAACGCGATTTTTGACGACCAGCCGTTTGAGCGCAGGTTTCGCGACATCAACGTGGTGACGCAGCAGGGCCAGGCACATCTGATAAACTTTGAGAATGCCGGTCAGATGCTGCTGGGGCAGGGCGCACGTTTCAGGGGATGAAATGAAAGCGGCGGCATTGCGGAACAAGGCCTGATATGGAAAAGCCCGCTTCAGGCAGCCAAAACGCTGGCAGCCAAGAGGATGTATCGGTCCGGACGCAATTTGCTGTCTATGGCATCGGCACGTTCAATACGTCGGTATTCCAGATCGGCGCTGTGATCATCCCGCTTCATGCCTATACGATGAACCCGTCGCCCTTCATGTTCGGGCTTGTGTTTGCGGCGGCTCATGTACTGCCACTTTTGTTTTCCATCCACGCCGGTGGATTGATGGACCGGCTCGGTGCACGACGCGTGATGTTGTGGTGCACGCTCGCGACCGCTCTGTTGCCGCTGCTCTATCCCGCCACCGTCTGGATATGGGCGCTGATTGTCCTGCAAGCTTTTCTCGGATTTTTCGAAACGCTGGGCTGGCTCGGCGCACAGACGATGATCGGCCAGTACATGCACGGCAAGACCATGTATGCTGGCCGATTGAGCTTTGCCATACGCATCTCCCAATTCATCGCGCCGCCGATGGCGGGCGCCACGTGGGATTATTTCGGCACATGGCCAGCGTTCGCTCTCATGGGCGTCTGGGCCGCAGGTGGCTATTTCTGCGCGCTGCTCTTGCCGCGGCACTCTTCGGAAACCGACCGGGGCGAAGCTACCATGTCCGGGCGCGGCAGGATCGGAAGGTTGATGCCACGCGCCAGCGATTACATCACGGCCTTTGGCCTTCTGGCCTCCCCCGCCATTGTCCTGATCGTGCTCTTGGGCGCGCTGATGCACACAGGCAATGCCGTGCAAGGCTCGTTCTATGTTGCGTGGCTGAAGGAGATGGGCATCGCGGGAACAGCAATCGGTCTGTTGAGCCCGGCCGCCGCCATTGGCGCAGCAATTTTCTCGCTGATGACAGCCTGGCTGCTCCGCTATGTCTCGGGGTTCTGGATCGTGCTCGTCTCGCTGTGGCTGGGCGTCGTACTAATCTGCATCACGCCGTTGCTGGGCTCTTATCTGCTGCTGCAGATTGCAATGTTTCTGCGTTCGGGCATGAACGGTTTGGCGCAACCGCTGGTGATAACGCTCGTGCTGCGGGGCGCTGGACGCAACAATCAGGGCAAAGCGGTGGGACTGCGCGGCACGGCCAATCGCGTGGCGTCGGTTATTTCGCCACTGGCGATGGGCGCGATTGCCGAACTCGCCGGGCTCGAGATGGCATTCTATATCATCGGCATCATTGTCAGTGCAGCAATGGCCTGGATCGCCATTTATATCTGGCGCAATCCAGCCGTCGCACGGGCCGGCGAGGATTGACCGGGAGTCTTCACCACATCACGGCCCCCCCATTGGGGTGGAACAATTGCCCATTGATATAGGTCGACTTTTCGCTCAGCAGAAAATCCACTACCGCCGCCACTTCTTCCGGCTTGCCCAGGCGTCCCATGGGGGTGCGCGCCTCATTGGCCGCCACCGATGTCCGATATTGCTCTTCTGTCCGGCCACCCCGCAGAATCGGCGTGTCGATGGGGCCCGGACCAATTGCATTGACCCTGATCTTATCGTCGCCGAACTCCTGAGCCAGCGCCTTTGTCATAGAATAAACAGCGCATTTGGCAGCACAATAGGCGGCCATGCCCGGCACACCCATCACGGCAAAGTCTGAAGATGTTTGCACGATCGCGCCGCTTTTGCGCGGAACCATGTTGCGCAAAACCGCCTGCGCCACAAAGAACATGCCGCGCGCGTGGGTATCAAGCATCAGGTCCCATTCTTCGCCGGTAATGTCCTTGATTTCCGAGCGCACACTGATGCCGGCATTGTTGAAAAGCGCATCAATCGGCGCAACAGCTTCGGCCTGGGCCACCATCGCGCGTACAGCGTCTCCGTCGAGTACGTTGACTTCATAGGCAGTCGCCTTGCCGCTGGCAGCCTCGATTTCCTTGACGACCGCAGCGGCATTGGCCCCATTCTTGTCGGCAACACAAATATGGGACCGCTTGGCAAGCCGCAGCGCCGTTGCCCGTCCAATGCCGCTGCCTGCGCCGGTGATAAGTGTGTTCATATTGGGCTCCTGAGCATTCGCGAGCGTCAGTTAAAAAAACAGAATGGGTCGATCAGAACGGATCCTGGCCGCCGTTGACCCGGATAGCCTGGCCCGTGACATAGGATGCGTCATCGCTGAGCAGAAAGATCGCTGCTTGCGCCATGTCGTTCGCTGTCCCGATACGTCCCATCGGATTGCCTTCGGCGCGCGATAGGACAATTTCCCGGGACATGACAGCATTCGGCATGGGCGTATCAGCAATTCCGGGCGATACAGCATTGACGCGGATGCCCTCCTTCGCCGTTTCCAGCGACATCACCCGCATGAGTCCAAGCACGCCGCCCTTGCTGGCCGCATAATGCGCCGTAGTTGGCTTGGCCGTGCGTGCAAGCGTGGAGGAGAAAAGCACAATGGAGCCTTTCTTCTTCGCCCGCATGTGCGGCAGGATGGCCTGACAGGTGAACAAGACACCGCGCAGATTGATGCCAAAGTGATCATCCCAATCTTGCTGCGTGACCTCCAGAAACGGCTTTGGCCTGAATATGCCAGCGCAGGTTGCCGCACCGGCAATGGAGCCAAAACGTTCGGCGGTTTCGTCAGCGGCCTTTTGCAGCGCCGCCTTGTCCCGTGTGTCGAGCGATCGAACCATCAGTTTGGCTGAATTATGCCCCATGAGATCGCCGGGATTGATATCCCATGCAGACACGGGAATGCCCTGCTCAAGCAAGAGCCGCGTGATTTCGCGACCTATGCCGCTGCCTGCGCCGGTAACTACAACAGCGCCTTGCCCATTTGTATCCGTCATCGCCGTTCCTCTGTCTCAGGCCGGATCTGCACCGACAGCCACACGCAAAGCCTTGCGCCGCTCGGGCCGGTACATTTCCTTGTAGTCGCGTGGCCCAAGCGGGCCCTGTTCGATATCAAGGCAGGCAAACAACGGGCCTTCGTCGTTCAATAGCCACTGCAGCTTGTTTTCGAAATCCTGAGTGTTGGAAATCGTACACGCCTTGGAGATCGCTGCGGCACGCGCCATCGCCTCGAAATCTGTATTCGGATTGGGGATGGGATGGCCGCCATTGGCTTCATAGGTGCCATTGCGGAAAACAATGTGCGTGAAGTTTTTGGGAGCCGCGCGGCCAATGCTGACAAGCGTCGGCAGGTTCATCAGCAACGAGCCATCGCCATCCAGCACCACGACGCGCCGCTCGGGCAGGGCGAGCGCCATGCCAAGCCCATGTGATGAGCCAAGCCCCATCGCGCCATGCGAGAAGTAATTCAGCGGGCGGTCGTTGATTTCGATCCATTCGCTGGCGGTTGAATAACTGGAAATCACTATCTGGTCTGTGATGTGCTTCTTGAGAATTCTGAGTACGTCCAGCCGGTTCATCATGACGCGAGAGGTCTCCGTGCGATCAGAAAGGCAGTCGGATGAGAATGGGTGTAGGCATGTTCGATAGCCGGCCCGATCCTGGCGATATCAGCATCCGTGTCAATTAGCTCGTAGGGGATCTCCATGGTCTCAAGAATGGGAGCGATGATCTTGAGACCAAATTTCTTCGAGTCCTTGGGCGCGACACCTTCTTCAAGGCCCAGCATGCCGATCATCATGGCAGCAGGAAAGCGGTACTCGCAGGCGACCGCGCGGATCGCGTTCATCGCATAAAGAAACCCAGTGTATTGCATCAAAATCAAGGAGCGCTTGTTGCCATAGGTTAGGCCAGCCGAAATACCCAGGCATTCGTCTTCCTTGCACACGCGCACAAGGTTCAACTGCTTGTCGGCAGCGATGGGATAAAGGAGACCTTGGCTGGTATGCAGATCAGGCACAGACAGTACATATTCGACTCCGGCTTTTTTGACCGCATCGATAATGCTGAGCCCGTGCAGCACGTCCTGTGCCGCGACCGGTGCGTTCATTCAATCCTCCCGTCGGTTGCGGGTTTCGCCCGCGTTAAATCGAGATTGGCCCGGCGCGCGCGTTTAGGCAAGAAAATTGCGCAGGCAAATTGCGCATGCAAAATAGTGCGCGCGGGCAGTTGCCGGTTCCGTCAGCTTCCCGGCGGAGAAATTTTGTCGATTTCCGCCATGTCGTCATCGCTCATTGCCCAGGCCGCCGCTTTCACATTGGCTTCGACCTGCTCAGGCCGGGTCGCGCCTGCAATCACGCTGGACACGACAGGCTTGCAGGCGAGCCAGCTGAACGCGAGATCGAGCAAGGTCTTGCCACGCGCGGCGACGAATGTTTCCAGCCCTTTCAGCTTGGTCCAGTTGGCATCGTTCAGATGGCGATTGGTATAATGCCCCGGCTGCGACAGCCGCGCCCCCGCAGGCATGGCTTCACCATGCCGGTATTTGCCCGTCAGCAAGCCAGAGGCGAGCGGATAATAGGGCAAGAGACCAAGACCGTGGACCTGCATCGCCGGGATCAGATCCTTGTCCGCGCGCCTCATAAGAACACTGTATTCGTCTTGGCAGGATACAAATGAGTTGAGACCGTAGAAGCGCGATGTCCACAGCGCATCCACCACTTCCCATGCCGATTTGTTGGAGCAACCGATGTAACGAACCTTGCCCTGACGAACCAGATCATCCAGAGCCCGAAGGGTTTCCTCAATGGGCGTCAAGGGATCAGGAAAATGAAACTGGTAGAGATCGATCCAGTCTGTACCCATCCTTTGCAGGCTGGCTTCCACGGCCTGCATGATATAGCGGCGAGAGCCACCTTTCATGCGGCCGGCATCGTCCATCTGATAACCGAACTTTGAAGCCAACACGATTTCCTGACGGCGCGCGCCCAGTGCTGCGCCAAGATCCCGTTCGGAGCCCCCGCGATTGCCATACATGTCCGCCGTATCGAACAGCGTGATGCCGCAATCGAGCGCCTTGTGCACCACCTTTTTCGTGCCGTCCGCATCCAGCCGCGCGCCGAAATTGTTGCAGCCAAGGCCGACGACTGAAACGCGCAGGCCCGATGTTCCCAAATTTCTGAGCTGCATGAAATCTCCCGAGGCCTTTTTTTCATTGAAAACCTTTGGTGAAGGAATTTCAACCGCCAAATCCGCAGGCACCAGCAAGCAGCCGTGCCATGGTTGAACTGAAGGCATCCTCTGCCTAGATTGTCAGGACAGGAGGCAGCCATGCCAATCATTCTGACGTCTGTGGAAGATGCGCACAAGGAATTGTCAAAGCGGATCGCAGACGCTGAACACATCGCAGCATTTACGGGCGCAGGGATTTCCACGGAATCGGGCATACCCGATTTCCGCTCGAAGGATACCGCATGGACCCGCAATCCTCCGATCCCCTTCAACGAATTCATGGCAAGCGAAAAAACCCGCATGGAATCCTGGCGGCGCAAGTTCACCATGGACGACACCATGAAGGATGCCGCACCCAATATCGGTCATTACGCCATCGCACGACTGGTCGCAGACAACCGTATCCACGCGGTCATAACCCAGAACATTGATGGCTTGCATGAAGCCTCCGGCGTACCTGCGGCAAAGATCATCGAATTGCACGGCAATGGCACCTATGCGAAATGCCTTGGCTGCGATGTGCGGCATGAATTGTCAGCAGTGCGGCGGAAGTTTGAGGCCTCCAATCGCGCACCGGCGTGCTTGTGCGGCGGTATCATAAAAACCGCGACCATTGCTTTCGGGCAATCGATGCCGGAACAGCAAATGCGCCGTGCGCATGCTGCAACATTGCAATGCGATCTGATGCTCGCGATTGGGTCTTCGCTCGTTGTCTATCCCGCTGCGGGATTTCCCGTGCTGGCAAAGGAAAATGACGCAGATCTCATCATCATCAACCGCGAGGAAACGGCGCTTGATTCCATCGCCGATCTCATCATTCGCGCAGGTATCGGCGAAGTGCTGGAACCCTTCGCAAAGCGGGATCGCCTGAACTGAGCAGGCGTGGCGGGTCGTGAAACATGACGCATCCGAATCGATGGGCGGTGTCGCAACGCGTTGCTCAAACTCAAATGTTTCCCGTCAGATATGATTCGTTCGTGCCAGTCATCCACAGGCGTAAATTTTTTCTAAAAACATCTTTGCCAATTGCGCTTAGATGTTATCTTCCACTTGTGAATCACTAGATTTCAGCGATTCGCGGGTGCTGGCGGCAACGGCTCTGCGAATTGGTTTTTGGTGCGGTACTGGGGGTCGGTCCGTTGAGCAATGAGGATCGCAATTTAAATTCGACCGATCATGACATCGGCTCGATACAGATAGAAACAGCGCCACTCAATTTAATTGTGATGGCAGGCAACATCAAATGGTTTGATGTATCCAAGGGCTATGGCTTCATTATTCCCGACGATGGTGGCGCTGACGTGCTCTTGCATGTCACCGTTCTCAAGCGAGATGGATTTCAGACAGCGCCCGAAGGTGCGCGCATTGTCTGCGAGGTCCAGCAACGCGCCAAGGGTTTTCAGGTTTTCCGCGTTGTGTCGATGGATGAATCCACCGCTGTGCATCCGTCCCAGCAGCCCGCACCGCGCACGCACGTTCAGGTAACACCGACGGGCGGTTTCGAAATCGTGATCGTGAAGTGGTTCAACCGTACGCGTGGCTTTGGTTTCGTCACGCGCGGCGAGGGGACCGAGGATATTTTCGTCCATATGGAAACGCTCCGGCGTTTCGGCATCACGGATCTCAATCCCGGCGAAAGCCTGCTGGTGCGATTCGGGCCGGGCTCGAAGGGCCTTATGGCTGCCGAAATACGGCCGCTGGAAACCAGACTGCCTTCTTCGCACTGAGCCTAAAAACTCGCGCGAGGATGAGGGTCATTCATCCCAGGGCGAGTTGAACGCGCTAGCGTTTCTTCGACAGTGTCTACTGATGGGCGTCCCCGTGGACGCCCTTTTCGTGTGTGCCGAACGCCCTCTCAAAGCGATATTCCGCATCGGGCCCGCTCGTGTTAATCAGCGGCCTGCGCCGCGTCTGGCGGCAGATGGGAAGCACAACAATGTCCAGCTCATGGCTTCGTCCCTTGTTTGCACTGCTAGGCCTCGTTTTCATGGCCGGCATCGCCGTGCCTGCCGATGCCCAATCGGAGCTTGAGCGGCTGACCATCGTTTCGGGCTCCAATCGCCACGTTTTCCAGATCGAGGTGATGCGCACCGACGAGCAACGGGCACGGGGGCTGATGTTTCGCCGCGAGATGGCGGCGGATCGCGGCATGTTGTTCGATTTCAAGCAGGTGCAGCCGGTCTCCTTCTGGATGAAGAACACCTATCTGCCGCTCGACATGATATTCATCGACCAGAAGGGCGAAATCGCGAACATCGCGGAGAATACCGAGCCGCTGTCGGAGCGCGGCGTGCCCTCGGTCAGACCGGTCCTCGGGGTGCTGGAGGTCAACGCGGGAATCAGCCGGAAGCTCGGAATCAAGCCCGGCGACCGGGTCGAACACACGATTTTTAAGAGATAGGCAGCTATCTTGCCTTTATGCAGGGGTAGATTGCATTCGTGGCTTGATTTGCAAGGCCAAGTGGCGATATGCCAACGCATCGGAAATGTCGGGGCATAGCGCAGCCCGGTAGCGCATCTGCTTTGGGAGCAGAGGGTCGCAAGTTCGAATCTTGCTGCCCCGACCATTCCGCCAGACGGCCGGTGAAAATCCGGTCCCTATTGAGGACGAAACTATGTTGGCGCGCATCAACTGTCCCGCAAAGACAGCGACCCAGTCCGGCAAGGCCAAATCCGCCCGCTGGCTCCTGCAATTTGAACCCGAGGCGCCGCGCGAAATAGACCCGCTGATGGGCTGGACCAGTTCCAGCGACATGAACCAGCAGATCAAACTCTGGTTCGACAGCAAGGAAGAGGCAATCGCCTATGCGCAAAAGCATGGCCTCG
>CAMDKB010000094.1 GCA_945901195.1 Rhizobium sp. Q54 | reverse complement strand
TGATTACCGGCGATCAACGGAGACAACCTTTCCTGCCTCCATGGTCACGATCTCATTGGCAAGTCGTTCAATCTCTTCGCGTGCATGAGAGACATACAGTGTCGGCAATCCAAAGTGGTCACGCAGTTTTTCGATATAGGGCAAGATTTCTGCACGCCGTGCGGAATCAAGCGAGGCCAGAGGTTCATCCATCAGCAACAAGTCTGGATCGCTCATCAATGCACGTCCTATGGCAACGCGCTGTGCTTCGCCGCCCGAAAGATTGACCGGCCAGCGATCCAACAAGCCGCCGATGCCCAGCAGGCCAATAACATCGTCGCGTTCAAACCTTGCCGTGCGATCGCGGCGAAACCAGCGCCCATAATTGAGGTTGCTGCGCACGCGCAAATGCGGAAACAGCCGGCCTTCCTGAAAAACATAGCCTATGCGGCGCTGATGCGCGGGCAGATTGATCCCTGCGCTCGTATCGAGCCAGATCACGCCATTGACGACGACCCGGCCGCGATCAGCGTTCGCCAACCCGGCAACGATCTGAAGAACGCTTGTCTTGCCAGCGCCACTGGGACCGAACAACGCAGTGACGGGCCCTTCGAGTTTCATATCCACATCAAGCAGAAATTCACCCTGGCGGCGGCTGATGCAGATCTCCATCATCAGAGGTCAAGCCCCCGACGTGAAATCCGGCGGGCGCAAAGTTCAGACAACAACAGAGCTATCATCGCGATGATGATGGAGACAATCATGAGCCGCCAGGTTCCCGCTTCACCACCGGGGGTTTGCGTGTAGCCATAGATCGCAGACGCTATGGTTTGTGTTTCGCCGGGAATATTGGAGACGAACGTGATGGTTGCGCCAAACTCCCCCAGCGCCTTGGCAAAACCCAGGATGGCGCCTGCCAGTATACCCGGTAACGACAGTGGCAATGTCACTGTGACAAAAACCATCAGGGGGGATGCTCCAAGTGTGGAAGCGGCTGCTTCTATCTTGGGATCAACGGCTTCCATAGACAGGCGAATGGCGCGCACAATCAGCGGAAAGGCCATGATGGCGGCGGCCAGCACGGCTCCAGTCCAGCGGAACGACAAGACGATGCCACAACAGCTTTCCAGTGCGCTGCCAATTGCACCGCGTCGTCCGAATGTGGTGAGGAGAAGATAGCCTGTCACAACAGGCGGCAGAACCAGCGGCAAATGCACCAGCCCGTTCAGAACAGCGCGGCCCCAAAAATCCCTGCGCGCCAATAAAAAGGCGACCCAGATTGCAAAAGGCAAACTGACCAGCGCAGCAACCAGCGCAATGCGCAGCGAAAGCAGAATGGCCGTCACTTCGCCGTCGGTGAAACTCACGTGCCGGACTTTCCGGGTATGGTAAAGCCATAGGATTCAAAAATAGCCCGGGCTTTCGGCGATTTCAGATAACCGAGCACGGCCTCCGCGCGCGGGTTTTGCGACTCCCTCACGAGGGCAATGGGATAAACTATGGGCGGATGGGTGTACGCGGGAAACCGCGCCACTATGCTCACACGCGGTTCGGATTTTGCGTCGGTCGCATACACTATCCCGAGGGGGGATTCCCCGCGTGCAACAAACATCAACGCTGCACGCACATTGTCGGCCTGAGCAAGTGTGCTTTTGACACTCTCCCACTGGCCCAGCTTTTCAAGCGAAGCGCGCGCGTAACGCCCGGCGGGCACGTTGTTCGTATCGGCCACTGAGAGACGCCCGCCCCGCAGCCTTTGCGCCAACGCACTTTGATCTGCAAGATCAAGCGGTGTGGCGTCTGCGCTTGGGGCGATGAGCACCAGTCCATTTCCCAACAGCGGGTACAAGCTCGCTTCGCGGAGGAACTTGCGCGCGGCAAGGTAGTCCGTCCAGTCGTTATCAGCTGAAATGAACAAATCGGCAGGAGCGCCCTGTTCGATTTGCCTCGCAAGCGTGTTGGAGCCTGCATAGGAAAGGCTCACCGCGCCGCCAATCTTGCGATAGTCACTCATGGCTGAATCCAGCGCTTCCTTCAGGCTTACGGCAGCGAAAATCGTGACAGGCCTATTTTGCGCGAAGGCGAAGTTCATCATGGAGGCAACGCCAATGGCGGCCGCCAGCCGAACGCACACCCTCCTCCACTCACGCATAAGCCCGCGCTTTCCCAAAATCGCTATATCCGTTTGAATATAGCGCTGGGAGAAGCGGGTCAAGCTGCCTCAAGTTTATGCCGAGGGCGATCTCGCTCGCCAAAGCGATGAACCAAGCTTTCTCGCTTTGGTATCAGTCCGCAAACACCGGCAGCACGTCGCGGGCGAACAGGCGCAACGACGCCAGTCCCACATCATAGGAAAGATCGCCGAAATTCACCTGCACGGAGGCGTGTTCAAAAGGTCCGATGCGCTCACGCACACGTTTGATGTTTTCGATGATCTCGCGCGGCGTGCCTATCCATGCTCCGCCACTCTCGATCTGGGAATCCATGCTCGCTTGTTCGAGCGCCTTGGCCTGTTTATCGTAATCGACATAGTCCTTGCTCGACTGCCCCTGCCCCCATTCCTGAACACATTCGTTCAATGCGTCGAAATACATGGCAAATGCATCGCGAGCGAGATCGCGCGCTTTGGCGGCATCTTCATGGCAATGCATGTGGAATGCGACCATCACTTCGCCTTGCCCGGGATGGCCGGCGGCACGCCACGCATTGCGGTATGATTCCAGCAACGGCTTGATGGGGCCGATGGGAATAGCCATCAGCGCATGGCCATTGCGGCCCGCAAACTCGAAAGTTTCAGCTGTCTGCGTTGCGGCCACAAAAAACTTCGGACGGGGCTTCTGCGTCGGGCGCGGCGTCGATGTTATATCCTCGAAGGTATGAAACTGACCATTGTGGGAAGCATGCTCGGTGCGAAGTAAAAGGTCGATCTGTTCAAGTCCTTCACGAAAGCGCGCTTGCGACTCATCGGGTGAAATCTTGAAGCGGCGGAATTCATGCGGCAGAAATGCGCGGGCAACGCCGACATCCAGCCGCCCGCCAGAGAGCGCATCCACCATGCCGATTTCACCGGCAAGCTTGATAGGATTATTGAATACAGGAAGAATGGCGCCAGTCACCATACGCATATGCTTGGTGCGTTGCGCCAATGCGGCAAGGAAGACCAGCGGGTTTGGACTTGAACCGCCGTAGCGATGAAAGTAATGCTCGACTATGCGCGCATGTGTATAGCCCAGTTTGTCAGCCTCTTCCGCCAGATTGAGACATTCAGCGAAATATTGCGCTGTCGATCTTTTTTCGGAGGCGACGGGAAAATATTGCAGGCCAAATTTCATAGTTTGTCTCTCTGTCTGCGTCCCAAATGCCTATAACGGATGAGAGTACGCTCTTTCACGCATGTCAACCTGGCTCTGGAAGACGCATCTTTCATTCTTCTTGACGCAGCATGAAATGGTGAATTAGCCTCTATCACAATTGCGACCCGTACAAGAAGCCACACCACGCAGGGAGATTTCAATGCCGGGCCTGAAGATCACACTTGCATCTGCGCTGATCGCTGCAGGACTAGTTGCAGCCGGACCTGCGGCCGTTGTGGCGCAGACCAGTTTTCCTTCAGCACCCATTCGCATTCTCGTTGCTTATCCGCCGGGCGGGTTTCCCGATACCGTTACACGCATTTACGGCGATCAGCTGAGAAAAAGCCTCAATCAGCAAATTCTGATCGAGAACAGGCCCAGTGCTGGCTCCATCATAGCGGCGCAAACTGTTGCGCGTGCAACGCCAGATGGCTACACGCTGCTGGCAGCGGATTCGCAGATGTGGGGCATTGCGCCTGCAATGTTCAAATCGCTGCCCTATGATGCGATCAACGATTTTCAGCCCATAAGCGTCTTCGCCACGACATCCAATTATCTGGTCGTCAGCGCAACAGTACCTGTCAGCGGAGGCCTGCCGGAGTTACTGGCGTTTCTGAAAGACAATCCTGGCAAATACAATTATGGCACGGCGGGCATTGGCTCACTTCACCATCTGACGATGGAGACATTAGTTTCGCAAACAGGTCTTAAGGTGAGCCATATCCCCTACAAGGGCAACAGCCAGATCTTGCCCGCGCTGGTTGCTGGCGAAGTCGCATTCGGCGTGCAATCGGGGACCGCGCTGCCCAATTTCGTCAAGCAAGGCAAGATCCGGATTCTGGCCATTGCAGCGGACAAACGATCGAAACTCTATCCGGAGATGCCTACATTTGATGAGTTCGGCATCAAGGGCATGGGCCTGCTTGGAACGATGGCGCTGCTTGCGCCAAAGGGCACGCCTGCACCCATCATCGAACGCTTGTCTGAAGCTGTGAAGGCCGCGTCGCAGGATGCTGAACTCATCAAGCGCTTCGAAGCCGCTGGCTCTGATCCGAACGGCCTGTCGCCATCGGAATCTGTCACGTGGATCAAGAACGAAGCGACTGCGCTGATGGCTGCCGCCAAACTGGCGAAAATCGAACCGGAATAAAAACGTCGGCTGCCATACATTTCAGACTGTCCAATAAATAGAGAACATCATGACGAAACTGGCCGAACTCGATCAAAGCAATTCAACCGAAATGAATTTGGGCGACGCCACATTCAAAGCCAATGCGCGCAGCATACTTTCCGGTTGGGCCACTCGCCCGCCGTTTTATGTGTTCAACAACGGTCCGCCACAGGTCATCGTTGGACGTTATGCGGATGTGTACGAAGTGTTTCAGGATGCGGAGCGTTTTGCGTCGCAAATGCCGCGAGAGCCAGGTTTCGAACAATTCGACAAATTCATGGGCGGTGAAGTCATCACTCAACTTGATGGCGAACGGCACAGCCGCCTGCGCCGCCTGCTTATGCCTGCCTTTGCGCCCAGTCGCGTTGCACAACTTGAATCCCATATCTCGCAGATCATTGACGGAATGCTCGACGGTATCGAAAATGGCGGTCGTGAGTTCGACGGCGTCACAAATTACGCGGCGCGCCTTGTAGTTGGCGCACTGCTCACGGCGATGCTCGATCTCAATGCAAATCAGACGCGTATTCTTCTGGCGTTTCAGGAAGCAACGCCAGCGATGACGACGACAAAGCCCGGCGAACCCTATCCACCTCACGTCCATGCAGCCTATAAAGATATGGCGAACCTGATTCAGCAGATTGTCGACAATCGACGGGCTCATCCGCGTTCCGATTTCATCACCGATCTCGTCAACGCGCGCGACAAGGCCGACAAACTGACGGACAAGGAGTTGTTCGATCAGGTGCTGGGTATTCTGGCTGCGCTGGCGACAACGCCACGCACCGGGGCTGGCGCATTGTTCACGCTGTTCACACATGATGAACAACGCAAGCGCCTCATAGCCGATCCTTCGCGTGTTCCCGATGCTGTGGAAGAATGTCTGCGAATTGCTGGCAATGGGTACTTTACTTTTCCGCGCATCGCCACGCGCGATACGCAAGTGGGCGGCACGCCCATTCTGAAAGGCATGGTGGTGCGGCCTTCGCCGCAAGCGGCAAACCTTGATCCGCTGGCCTATGTTGACCCCTTGAAATTCGATATTGATCGCAAGCCACAACGCATCATGACGTTTGGTTCAGGCCCGCATCAATGTATTGGCAATGTGCTTGGCCGCAAAACGCTGGTTCTGGCTGTGCGGCAATTGCTTGCACGCTTTCCCGATGCGCGCCTGGCAGATCCAGGTTTCGCGCCCGAATATGGCGGCTCTGTCGGCGAATTGAAAATGAAGAGCTTGCCGATGCTGACACATTGAGCCGACTTGAGCCTTCAAACCACTTCAAGTTTTTTCAATGCCCCGGTTGGCATTTCGATCCGGATCGCATCATCCGGACGAACGTCGCCGCCAGCTATGACGATCGACATCACGCCTGATTTGCGGATGATTTCCCCATTCTCGTCCGTGGCCAGCATTGCCGCCTTCAAGCCCTGCTGAAAGCGATCGATATGGACGCACGGATTGCGCAAGCCGGTGATTTCAACAATTGCGCTGTCGCCCAGATGAAGGCGCGCCCCCCGCGGCAGTGACAGCAAATCAATGTCGCACGTGGTGATGTTTTCGCCCATCTCGCCGGGCGCCAGCTTGAAACCCTGCGCATCGACGTCCGAGAACAATTCCTGGTGAATGAGATGGACCTGGCGCAAGTTTGGCGCAGCCGGATTTTTGGCGACAAGATGCCGGTGTTTCACCGTAGTCCCCATATGTGCATCGCCCTCTATGCCCAGCCCTTCGACGAGACGAATCGACAGAACATTAGACTTGCTGAAATTATGGTGGGCGCTGATGCTGACCGCAGTCACTTTACCATTCATGAGTTTGCTCCAGTCAGTCTTTCCAGCGCAGTGCGCACGGGTTCGAAAATAGCGACGGGTTTCTGGGTTTGGCGGGATACATATACGTGGGTGAGCTGCCCCTACGCACTCGCCGTGGAACTATCCTGTTTAAATATTCCCAAGGCATACCGGACGGAGGAACGGCTGAGATTTTCGACACGCACCCCTACCTCAATCTGATCGGGAAAGGCGATAGACCCGATTCACGCAACCGATATCACGGAACTCACAAAACCGGAATCGCCAGGCATCGGCGCGGGCGTCACTTGGTGTTTGGGCGCCCGTGGCCGAGCGTTCACTTCTGGTTTTCACTCCGCCTGTCTTTCGACTAATGTTGCGGCTGAAAAGCGACAGGGCGAGTTGATGGCAAACGGGGCACGGCAGATCGAGGCTGCACGCACTTTGATGGCGCATCTGGCGCAAGTGCTGGAGGCGGACCTCTGGGTTCGACTCTGGAATGGCGAGCGGCTGCCGCTTGGCAGCAACGTCACCAGTGAGCTTGGCCTCACAATCTGTTCACCAGCCGCCATCACGCGCCTGATTCGGCGGCCACGATTGAATACGATTATCGAACTTCTGACCGCAGGCGACATAGATATCGAAGGCGGCACTTTGATTGATATCGCTCACAAGCGCGGCCAGATGCGCACGAAAGGCCTGTTCCGGCGGATTGACAAGGTGTTGGCGGCAAAGGCGCTCTGGCCCTTCATGTTCGGGCAGGCGGCGGTGAGTGACACGCTGGCGCATCAGGGGGAACGCAAAACCTCGGTCGAACAAGGACGCGACGACAAGGCGCTGGTTCAGTTCCACTCCGATATTTCGAATGAATTCTACGCACTCTTTCTCGATCCGGAAATGCTTTATACCTGCGCCTACTTTCCGAACTGGAGCGCTACGCTTGAAGAAGCCCAAACAGCCAAACTCGATATGATATGCCGCAAGCTGCGGCTGCAGCCGGGTGAGCGCATGCTGGACATCGGCAGCGGCTGGGGTGGACTGATCTGCTACGCAGCGCAACATTACGGCGTCAAAGCGCATGGCGTAACGCTCGCGCAGGAGCAATTTGATTTCGCCAATGCCAGGATCGCGCGCCTCGGGCTTCAAGATAGCGTCACTGTCGAGCTGAAAGACTATCGCCAAGTCGATGAATGGGGCGCCTACGACAAGATTTCGTCCATCGGCATGTTCGAGCATGTAGGCATCGATAATCACGATAACTATTTCATGCAGATGCACAGGTTATTGCGGCCACGCGGTCTTTATCTGCATCATGCGATCGCAAGGCCCGCAAAGCGCGACATGAAGCACTTCCGCCGTCAGCGGGCCGAATACAAGGCGCTGACGACCTACATCTTCCCCGGTGGTGAACTGGATACTGTGGGCATGTCGATCAACGGGCTCGAACGGCACGGCTTTGAAGTGCACGACGTCGAAGGCTGGCGCGAACATTATCAACGCACCACCCAGCTTTGGACTGAGCGTCTCTATGCCAACCGCGAAAGAGCCGCGGCCGAAATCGGCTGGCCCAAGACACGGCTTTGGCTGCTCTATCTTGCGGGCTGTTCGCTGGCCTTCGAGCGCAGCGCCGTGGGCATATTCCAGACAGTCGCATCAAAGAAGACGAAAGGTCCAAGCGGCCTGCCGCCAACCCGGGCGCGTTTGTACACACAAGATATGTGACGAACGACTGGCCTAGAGACCCATCGCATCCACAAAAGCTTGTCGCACCTCGGGCGGCTGACCTACGTGATGCCGGAATTCATCCAGCCTCTGGCCGAGTATGCGGTCCTTGCGGATTTCCTCAATCGTCAGCCCCTGCGTGTTGATGGTACGGTACATATCCGGCAGCATCACGCATTTGGCGGCTTCAGGATCACGGAAGACGGCCTTGGGGTCGCGACCCTGTGCGACGGCTTCCATGTCATTCAGAAATTGCTGACGCATCATGGAAATGCCGATGTCGCTGGAGCGCAGGTTTTCTTTCGTGCGATCGGCAATGACGCCCTGACCGACCCAGGCAACGATATCCTGATTGATGACGTGACTGGAAATCCAGCGTCCGTTTTCGTCCTTGATCGGGCTGATCCAGGTTGGCACTTGTTTCTGCACATAGGGTTCGCGCCCCTTGGGTACGCGCATGAAAAACCACGCGACGCTCAGTGTGTTTTCATCATCGACCGGCACGCGCCATTCAAAATGATGGCCGAGATAAAAGCCATTCGGCCACAGGGCCACCCGGCCGACGGTCCAGTACTTGCTGTTATCCGGCTGGTTCTCGCGCACGCGACGATAAATGAGCCCATAATCGTAATCTTCAAAAACGACTTTCAGATGTTTTGGCGCCACGTTGGAATCGCCGCCTTTCAGCCGCGCGCCCCAATTGTCATGCATCCATTCGAAATGCACCGGATCGCAGGAATTTTCCTGGCATTGCAGCCAATTGCAGGGGATGTCGGCGAGCACCACTTCGCGCCAGCCGTTTTCGTATTTGAAGGCTTCCCACACCGGCAGTTCGGGCGCTGGCAGCGGCCCCATATAAGCCCAGAGCAGCCCTGCGCATTCTTTCACGGGATAGGCCTTCGTGTCGCAATTTTCGCGCCCGCGTCCGCTGGGGTTATTGGTGTCTTCCCAGGCCTGCTCGATGACCTTGCCATGTTCGTTCATTTTCCAGCCGTGATAATTGCAGCGGATGCCCTGCTCCTCGACCCAGCCGTAGCTCAAATCGGCGCGGCGATGCGGGCAATGGCGGTCAACCAGGCCATAGGTGCCCGACAGGTCCTTGTAGAGCACCAGATCCTCGCACATCAGCCGGATCGTCTTGATTGGCGTCTCGTCAAGCTGACTCGCCCCGCCAATGGGATGCCAATAGCGACGCAGCAATTCACCCATGGGCGTGCCAGGACCAACGCGGGTAAGCATATCGTTGCGGGCCGCTGTGAGCATGGTACGTTTCCTTTGTCTTCTTTGCGCGATCATTCCGGCGGCGGCGCAGGAATGCAAGCAGTTTTGCAGGCCCTGCGAACTTGGAGGCGTTGTCCTGGCGGCATAGTCTTTGCAGTATTGTCGCAGCTGCGGGGCTGGAAAGCTCAGCGTACTGTGCTAAACGTCTTTGCAAAAATTAGGGAGGATGACATGAAAACGCGCAGGTTGGGGATAATTGGCGGGTTGGTGCTTGCAGTTGTGAGTGCGGGCGCGCAGGCGCAAGACTACCCCTCCCGCCCCATCACCATCATCGTGCCTTTTCCCGGTGGCGGCACTGCGGACCTGATGCCTCGCGTCATTCAGGACAGTCTGGCGACGACCTTGCGCACGTCGATCATCATTGAAAACCGCTCCGGCGCCAGCGGAACAACTGGCGCGACCGCTGTCGCCCGTGCTGCGCCTGATGGCTATACCCTGCTGGCTTCCGTCAATCCGCCCATTTCGCAGAACATTTTTCTGCAGAAGAACCTGCCCTACGATCCGCAAAAAAGCTTTGCGCCGATCAGCATCATCGCGACGACGCCGCTCTTCATGGTGGTGCATCCCTCTCTTCCGGTCAACACTGTGGCCGAATTGGTGGCTTATGCCAAAAGCAATCCTGGCAAGCTGGTTTTCGGCAGCGCCGGCATTGGTACGGGCCAACATATCGTGGGCGAATTGATCAACAAGCGCGCCGGGGTCGAGATGGTGCATCTGCCCTACCGCGGCACCGGACCGATGATGGCGGATTTGCTGAGCGGGCAATTCCAGCTTGGGTTCTCGACTCCCACCGGCGTCCTGCCTCTGGCGGAAGCGGGAAAAGTCAAAATCATCGGGGTAGCGGAAAAAAAGCGCTATCACGCCATGCCGAATTTGCCGACGATCGCCGAGGCCATTCCGGGCATAGACTTTGAATCCTGGTACGCTCTGTTTGCGCCAGCGGGCACACCAAAAGCCATCATCGACAAATTGCATGCCGCATCGGTGATTGCGACAAAGGATCCCAAGGTTATCGCCAAATTCAGGGAAACCGCGGTCGACGTTGTCGGCAGCACGCCGCAGGAACTCGCGGACCTCATCACGTCAGATCTGGCGAAATACAAGGTTGACCTGCCGTTGATCGGGCTTGAGCCGCAATAGGCTCAACCCGCAGGTTTACGATCAGCCTTTGAAACATACCTCGGCTTGTCGGCCTTGCTGCCTGGCGCGTTAGGTGCGCCAGCGCGTGGTGCGCCCTGGGTGTTGCCGTCGGCCTTCTTGCCTTCGTATTTCTTGCCTTCGTATTTCTTGCCCTCAAACTTCTTGCCCTCAAATTTGGGCTTGTCTTGCTTGGGACCATCATATTTCTTTTGGAAGTCCGGCTTTCCAGCCTTCTGGCCTTCATTCCTGGGCTTGTCGCCTTTAGGCCCGTCAAAGCGCGGCTTCTCGAATTTGGGTTTGTCAAACTTTGGCTTCGCGTAGGCAACCTTGTCAGCTTCAACGAACTCGCGCTTGACCGGCTCATATTTCGGGCCATCGAATTTTGGCGCTTCATGTCTTTGAGCGGGCGCAGGCGCTGGCGCTGACTCACGCCCATCGTCGCCATCAAGGCGGTCCACCTTGATATTCTCGCCGCCGGGCTTGCGGATATTGACGGCGAATTCCTTCGCGACAGCCCCTGCGATCTCTACTTTCGTTTCGTTTTCAAAAATCCGTATGGCGCCGATATCGGACTTGGTAATGTTTCCCTTGCGGCAAAGCATCGGCAAGAGCCATTTGGGATCCGCGTTTTTCTTGCGTCCGATATCAAGACGGAACCATACGCCATCGGGGATGGCGCGGCCTTTTGATGACGGTTTGAATTCGCGCGGCGGCTGGCTGCTGCTTTGCACTTCGCGCGATTCGCGACGCACAGGTCCGTCGCCGGGATCGCTGACATCCTCGATGCCGGGCAAACGCGCGCGATACATGCGCACCAGCGCCGCACAGAGCTGCTCGGGCGAGCGTTGCGCCAGCATCAACTGCGCCATGGCGACATCGTCTTCGGATGGCGCTTCGTCGAAAATGGGATCGTTGATCAGCCGTTCCTGATCAAGCTTCTTGATCTCGTCCGCAGTGGGCGGGCCGCTCCAGATGGCGCGCACACCCGCGTCGCGCATGAGCTGCTCGGCCTTGCGGCGCTTGGGCGCGGGAACGAGGATCGCGCTGACGCCCTTGCGCCCTGCCCGTCCCGTGCGGCCGCTGCGATGTTGCAGGGCTTCGGCATCATGGGGAAGTTCGGCGTGGATGACGAGCCCAAGATTGGGCAGATCGATGCCGCGCGCCGCCACGTCGGTCGCCACGCATATGCGCGCGCGGCCATCACGGAGCGCCTGCATGGACTGGTTGCGTTCGTGCTGGCTGAGTTCGCCCGAGAGCAGCACGGCGTTGAAGCCGCGTTCGAGCAAGGTCGCCTGCAGATGCCGTACCGCCTCACGCGTATTGCAGAAAACAATCGATGTCTGCGCATCGACAAATCGCAGCAGATTCACGACCGCGTGTTCGTGTTCCTTGAAGGCGACACGAATGGCGCGATATTCGATATCCGCATGGCCTTTTTCGCCGGCAGCCACCTCAATGCGCAAGGCGTCGCGCTGATATTTTCTCGCAAGATTCGCGATGCCCTTGGGGATGGTAGCGGAAAACAGCAGTGTGCGGCGCGCTTCGGGCGTGGCTTC
>CAMDKB010000093.1 GCA_945901195.1 Rhizobium sp. Q54 | reverse complement strand
CGCAGCCGACTTCGCGACCATCCGAGGATTCCTCTCAACCGCAAAAAAGCAGGGCTGGAACATCATCGAAGCCCTGAGCCGGGACCCGCCGGACCTCGCAAAAAGGCTGCGCCCCGCTTAACATCGCCCAGGAACCTGGGCAGTTACGGTTTGCCGTATATATCTCACGCTATAAATTTTGCTTGGCGGACCCGTCCGGACCCGCTATAAGCCCAGTCTCAGTGGCGCGCGACCTTCCGGTCCCGCGCCGCGACTGTTTTCGGGACTCGGTGATGGAGCATGTTCTGTTCTGTTGCTATCCCGGCACAAACCAGAGCTCCGGTGCGGAAATATGGCCAATCCATTTGAATTTCTTCAGCAGGTTCGTGCAGAAGCGAACAAGGTAACGTGGCCAACCCGGCGCGAAACGCTAGTGTCTACTGCGCTTGTATTGCTGATGGTGGTTCTGGCGTCGATCTTTTTCGTGTCGGTCGACTGGACGATCAAAAATCTGATCGGTGTCATTCTCACGCTTGGCAAGTAGCGTCGTATCCAACCAACCCCGGGGCTTCACGCTTCTGTTTTTGCGGACCTTTCGATGAGCATTCGCTGGTATATCGTGCACGCCTATTCGAACTTCGAAAAGAAGGTCGCCGAATCAATTCGCGAACAGGCCTCGCAGCGTGGTCTTTCGGACAAATTCGAAGAAATTCTAGTTCCGACCGAGAATATCATCGAAGTTCGCCGCGGCCGGAAGATCAATTCCGAGCGTAAGTTCTTTCCCGGCTATGTGCTGGTGAAATGCGACCTGACCGACGACATTTATCATCTTATCAAGAATACGCCGAAGGTGACCGGCTTCCTTGGCGCTGACAACAAGCCGATGGCAATCTCCGATGCCGAGGCGACCCGCATCAAGGGCCAGGTCCAGGATGGTGTCGAGCGGCCCAAAGCTTCTGTCCAATACGAAACCGGCGAACGTGTGCGTGTCAACGACGGTCCGTTTGCTTCGTTCGAAGGCATTGTCGAGGAAGTCGACGAGGCGCGTTCACGCGTCAAGGTGGCCGTCTCTATCTTTGGCCGCGCAACGCCTGTAGAACTTGAATACAGTCAGGTCGACAAGATGTCCTGATCTGACTGCGCAGGGGAAGTTTGCTTCCCTGGCTAGACGTGGCGGATATGCCCGGACGCCATCCGGGATCACGTATCAGACCACGGAACTCAACCGCCGGCACGGGCACTGCGCACGGGCTGGCACAAACTGGGTAGAAAAATGGCAAAGAAGATAACAGGTTATATAAAATTGCAGGTGCCTGCTGGCGCTGCAAATCCGTCCCCGCCTATTGGTCCTGCGCTGGGTCAGCGCGGTCTCAACATCATGGAATTCTGCAAGGCTTTCAACGCCAAGACAGCGCAGATTGAAAAGGGTACGCCGATTCCGGTCGTCATCACGGCTTTCCAGGATCGCTCGTTCACTTTCGAAATGCGCCAGCCGCCAGTCACCTTCTTTCTGAAGAAGGCCGCCAATCTGAAGATCGGCAAGAAGCCGGCTTCGGGCTCCAAGACACCAGGTCGTGCGAAGGTCGGCAAGGTTACGAAATCGCAGGTTCGCGAAATCGCGGAGAAGAAAATTATCGATCTCAATTGCCACACGATTGAGTCAGCAATGTCGATGATCGAAGGTTCGGCCCGCGCCATGGGTCTTGATGTGGTGGAGGGTTAAGCCATGAGCGGTAAGAGAATCAACAAGGCCCGTGAGGGCATCGATCGCATCAAGCTTTATCCCGTCGATGATGCGGTGAAGATGGTCAAGGAACGCGCCAGCGCCAAGTTCGATGAAAGCATCGAGATCGCGCTTAACCTCGGCGTCGATCCCAAGCATGCCGACCAGATGGTGCGCGGCGTTGTGAACCTGCCAAATGGCACGGGCCGCACTGTGCGCGTGGCTGTGTTTGCGCGCGGCGCCAAGGCTGATGAAGCCAAGGCAGCAGGGGCAGACGTTGTCGGCGCGGAAGATCTGGTGACGCTCGTCCAGGGCGGCACAATCGATTTCGACCGTTGTATTGCGACCCCCGACATGATGGGTCTGGTTGGCCGTCTGGGTAAGGTGCTCGGCCCGCGGGGCCTGATGCCGAATCCGCGTGTTGGCACTGTCACCATGGACGTGGCTGCGGCGGTGAAAGCCTCCAAGGGCGGCGCTGTTGAATTCCGTGTCGAGAAGGCCGGCATCGTGCAGGGCCTGGTTGGCAAGGCATCCTTCGATCAGGGCAAGCTCATCGAGAACATCAAGGCTTTCGTTGATGCGGTGAACAAGGCCAAGCCGACAGGCGCCAAGGGAACCTATCTGCAGCGGGTCGCGATTTCCTCGTCGCAGGGTCCGGGCGTGAAGGTCGAGACCAGCACTGTCTTGACGGCGCAGCAGACTGGGACTTGAGGCCTGATATATTCGTGAATTTGACCGGCGGTCCCCTGGATCGCCGGTTTTTTTTCATGCGCGGTTGCAGGGCATCAATCATTTCTCAATTGCTTATGGTTAATTTGAGCACAGTTCGTTTGCCTTGCGTGACTGTGTGGAGTTTACGTTGCTGTCTGCGTTGTTGCGTTCCGGTGTGACCGGTCTTTTTTTGTGTTTTACCTTCTCGGCACTGGCTGATGATTGCAGTGGCCGGGCGAATGTGTTGGGCACTGCGCGAACCCTGAAAGTTTCTCGCCGCAGAAGGTCCCGTAGGGCTTGTCAGCTATCGCAAATCGCTGGATCTGGCTGATCGCGAAGTAGTGCTCACGTTCGACGATGGTCCGATGCCCCGGCGGACGCCGGCAGTGCTGGAAGCGTTGGCACGTGAATGTGTCAAGGCGACGTTTTTTACCGTGGGTTCGATGGCGGCTGCCTATCCAGAATTATTGCGTCAGGTCGCCGAAGGCGGCCATACGATCGGGACGCATACCTGGTCGCATGCCTATCTCAATCGCAGGCGCAATGCGCCGGCGGCCGGCGTGCAGATATCGGGCGGGTTGCGAGCGGCCAACCTCATACTTGATCCCGACAAGCGCCAACAATTATCGCCGTTCTTCAGGTTTCCCGGATTGGGCCATTCCAAAGCGCTAGATCGATTTGTTTCGGAGAATGGCCTGATCGCCATGTCGGTCGATATCGATAGCCAGGACTGGCGCAAGATTTCGCCTGAGGAGGTTCTGCGCCGCACGTTGCAGCAGCTGGAGGCGCGCGGCAAGGGCATCGTTCTGATGCATGACATACAGGCGCGTACCGTCGCCATCCTGCCGGAATTGCTTCGGCAGTTGAAAGAGCGGGGTTACAAGGTGGTGCACATCATGCCAGATCATCGGGAAACGCGTGCCGCTGTTGCAGCACTTTCTGCGCCGCAGACAAAACAATTCAAGATCGCCATGGCCCGCGCGCAGCAAAAACTCAACGTCATGACAGCGATGGCGAAGCCTGAAAACCAGCGAGCGCCTGCAGTTCAGGATGTATTCACGGCAGCGTTGCGACTGGAAACGTTTGGGCTACGCGGATCGATATAAAGCAGCGACGAATTGGGCTTGGCGCGTGCTGATATTCGCGCGATCTGAAATTCATTCTTATGCTGTAGCGCATTGCGCCATTCGCAGTTAGGTTGCTCCTGAACAGGTGCGTTCAGCGGCGCCGGCGGCGGGGGATCAGAATGTTCGCAGACAAACTTGCCCGATTGCTTGCTGGTCGTAGAGTCTTCTATGGCTGGATGATGGTGGCGGTCGCGTTCCTGTCGTCGCTTGCCACGGCGGGCGCTGTGGGGCTTCCCGGTGCGTTCATCCTGCCTTTGTCGAAAGAGTTTGGTTGGGACACGGCGCAGATATCTGGCGCGCTGGCCATTCGGATGATGTTGTTTGGCCTCATGGCGCCGTTCGCAGCCGTGATGATTGAGCGGTATGGGATGCGCCGGATCATGCTGACGTCGCTTGGCCTGATACTGACCAGCATGATGATCAGCCAATTCATGACCCAGCTTTGGCAATTGATCTTCGTGTGGGGCTTTGTGGATGGTTTTGCGACGGGTCTGACGTCCATGGCGCTGGGTGTCACGCTGGCAAACCGCTGGTTTACGCAGAAGCGCGGTCTGGTGATCGGCATTTTCACGGCGGCGGTTGGCAGCGGGCAATTGGTGTTTTTGCCGATGACGGCTGCGCTGATCGAAAAAGTCGGCTGGCGCATGGCCCTTTGGCCCGCCATGGGGTTCATCGTGGTTGTCGGGTGTCTGATCATGCTGCTGTTGCGCGAGCGGCCGGTGGATGTCGGTCTGCCGCCGCTCGGTGAAACGGCTTTGTTGCCAGCGCCCGCCGTCACGGGCACGCCGCTGATGGCAATCCAGAGATCGTTTGCCGTGCTGGGCGAAGCCGCACGGACTTCCATGTTCTGGATTCTGGCGGCGAGCTTTTTCGTCTGCGGCCTTTCGACAATCGGGCTGATCCAGACGCATTTTATTCCGTTCTGCGCAGACTACGGTATCGGCGCAGTGGTGGCCGCCTCGACGCTGGCAATGATGGGTGTGTTCAACGTGGCAGGATCGCTCGGCTCGGGCTATCTGTCAGACAAATTCGACAGCCGTTTGCTGTTGTTCTGGTATTACGGCGTGCGGGGGCTTTCGCTGCTCTATTTGCCGTTTTCGGATTTGTCCGTTGTCGGCTTGTCCATCTTCGCCATACTTTACGGCCTTGACTGGATCGCGACCGTGCCGCCGACCGTGAAACTCTGCGGTTCGATTTTCGGACGGGAGAAGGCTCCCATCGTTTATGGCTGGTTGTTCGCTTGTCATCAGCTTGGTTCGGCTCTGTCTGCTTACGGCAGTGGCCTCTCGCGTACAGCGTTTCTCACCTATCTGCCGGCATTTTTTGCGGCGGGCATCGCCTGCCTGATCGCTGCTGTTTTGGTGCTGGGGGTACGGCAGAACCTTTTGGCGCCGCCGCTGCAGGGCAAGCCTGCGGGCGCATAGGGCGACCAGCTGGCAAGGCTGCAATCGTCGGCTTACTTGCCCTGTGCGATGCGGCGCAGTCGTTCGATCACGTGCGGCGGCATGCGATAGAGACGTTCGACCTCTGCCTGCAATTGTTCACCGTTGCGCGAATTGTCCGCTTGAATTCCAAGCCGTGTCGCCTCAGCCAGAAACTCCTTGTCGGCCAGCATCGCCATGAAGCCTGCGCGCATTGCCTGGACACGATCAGCGGGCACATCGGGTGGCATGAAGAATGGCCGGCCAAGGCTGAGCGAGCCGTAAGCAGCCTCGAACAGCAATTTGTCTTCCGGCGACTTCACCAGATCCGGTCCGTAAGGCACGTCTTTGAGCGCTTCCTCGCGAACGGGACCATATTGAAGCAGGATTCGCACCAGATTGTCTTTGAGCCATTGCGGTCTTGCCGAAGTCAGCGAACTCCAGAAGGTCACGCCATATGTATCGAGTTCGCCTCGCTCCATAGCGATTAAAGCTTCATTCTGGCCGGGATAGCCGGCGATGACCTTGATCCGGGCGCCGAGAAGTTCGTTGAGAAGACGGGAGAAGAAGGCAGGACCGGAATTCGTGCCTGAGGCGCCAGCAGTCATTTCTTTTTGTGTTACGTCGGCAAATGTTTTGAAAGGGGAAGTGTGCCAGGCGATGAGCAGCCCGGTCTCCAAGGAAGGAGTTCCTATCCAGTTGAACTTTGTTGGATCGAAATCGGCCGCCGGCGAACCGAGCAGCGGTTCAAGCGGCGTCGTGTTCTGGGTGATACCAATCACACTGCCATCGCGTGGGGCGCCTGTATAAAGATATTTGGCAGCAACGATCCCGCCGGCACCTGGCATGTTGCGCGGTACGAAAGCGGGATTGCCGGGAACATGTTTTTGAATGTGTCGTGCGACTGTGCGCGCCAGTACGTCATACCCGCCGCCAGGCGATACGGATATAATGATGCTGACGTTTTTCCCACTGTAAAATTCCGCAACAGAAGCGCTTGCAGTGGAGGCGCCGTCACAGGTTGCAACTGCAGCGACCAACCCAAAGGTTACCCATGAAATTCGCTGCATCATTGTTCTCCGCTTCCAAGAGGTGCACCTGTTGAAGTGCTTTTTGATTGAAGCTGCCCTCGGTCTTTAGGTCGGGGTAATTGCGTCGTCCTTGAAAAAGGCTTTCAGCAACTGCAGGCATTCGTCTGGTTTTTCCAGGATGACGCTGTGTCCACATCCGGCAATCTTGATCAATTTCGAGCCGGGAAGGTGCGCAGCATACGCAACGCCGTTCGCTGGAGGTATCAAGCGGTCCTGTTCGCCCCAGATCAGCAGGCTGGGGCATGCGATCCTGCGCAACCGTGACAAGAGCTTGCGATTGTGGAGATAGGGAGGCTCCCATCCGACGCGTCCGGCGAGGGTCAAACTCTTGTAGCGACGTACTTCGTCAGCAATGTCCACGCGGCCGTCCGGAACGATTTTGTTGGCAAGACTTGAATTGGCATCGGCGAAAAGCAACTCGCGCAAAGCGTCCATAATCCCGCCGTCGCGATTTTGAGAGTACATGAACAGGTCTGCAATATGGGCATCAGGCAATTGCACACCCGCCGCTCCGATCAGAGCCAGCCGCTTGAACCGTTCGGGATTGCGCACGGCCATTTCGGCAGCAATCCAGCCGCCAAGGCCCGTTCCCACAACGGAAGCGGCCTTGATGCCGAGGGCATCAAATACATCAAAATAGTGAAACGCCAGATCTTCGATATCTGAAATGTCTGCTATCCCCGTGGACTGGCCGCAACCGGGGTGAGCAGGGATGGTAACACTACAGAATGATGCAAGTTGATCATGGAATGGGAACATGCCGGCCTGAGCCGTGTGAACGTCCCAGATATCGTGCAAATAGATGATCGGTTCGCCAGCGCCAGCATCAATCAGTTCCACCTTCTGACCGCGGACGTCGAGCAGGCGCGTATTCATGGCTTTTCCTCTGCCGCTGTTGTGTCGGTTTGCAAGTAAGCCCGAAAATGCAGGCAGGTTCGCACTAAGTCTAAGCGGAAATTGTCATTTCGGCGCGCTGCGGAAATCGTTCCGCGTATAGATTTGCAGATTCACTTCTGAGCCGGGGTAGTACGGATTCAGCAAACATCTGTTGGCTTTTCAGGGTCTTTTCCTTGGACAGATTGCCGATGTGAAACTGTATGAGAAGTTTGCCAATGTCGGCGCCTTCTACGAATTGCCATAATTTCTCAAAGACTGTGTTCGGGCTGCCAGCGAAAATGGATCCCATTTCGTTGATCTCGTCCCAGCTCTCGGCGTCCCCGAGCATTTTGGCTCCCGGTTGCGCGCTTTCGAGGAAGGCTTGATAGGATTCAGGTGTGAGGCCACCTGGCGCGTTGTTCAAACGCCGGCCGCGCGTGCGCAGATGCCCTTTGAGACAATTGCGCATGAAATAAAACACCGCGTCACCGCATTCCTGCTGTGCTATCTCGTCGGTCTCGGCGACATAAACGCTGAACAGCAAGCCAATCCTGTCGGGATGATATGTCTGTCCGACTTCCTCTACGACCGAACGAAAACGTTGTGCCGCTTCGCGCGCGCGCGTGAACTTCGTCCTAGTCGAAAGAAAATAGCAGAAACCACGGCGGGCGACCTGATATAGCGTTTCGCGACTGTTCGAACCGGGTATCCAGACGGGGGGGTGCGGCAATTGCAACGGCTGCGGCCACGGATTCACATAGCGCATCGAATAGTGCTTGCTCTCAAATGATGTCGGGCCGGGCTTGGTCCACGCCTGAATGATAAGATCAACCGATTCCCAGAAGCGCTCGCGGGCCAGTGGCATCGAGGAGGAGTAATTGTAAGCCTCGTGGCCTCCGCCGGGTGCAAAGCCTGCCACGATGCGCCCATTCGACATGCAGTCCAGCATGGCATATTCCTCCGCTACACGAAGCGGGCGGAAGTGCAGTGGCAGGAGATTGCCCAGTACAACCAGTTGGCAGTTTTTCGTGGTTTGAGTGAGTGCGCCCATCAGAATATTCGGGGCCGGCATCATGCCATAGATATTTTGATGATGCTCGTTCAGGACAACGCCATCAAAGCCAAGCTGATCGGCCTCGGTCAGCTCATCGAGATATTCTTGATAGAGGCCGCGCATCTTGCCGCGATCGAACAGGGAATTTGGAACGGTAATCCAGCCGCTTTCATATTTCTCGTCAAAATCGTCGTCCAGATAGGGCCAGGGCATGAAGTGCCAAGAATAGACGCTCACCTGATTGGCATCATTCATGGCGAAATATCCTCCCGGACTGGATCGCTTTAAAGCCCAGATCAAGGCCCGATCTTTAATTTCACAATAATTGGCATCGGGACATTGTCAACTTGGCGGTACCGATTGGCTCGGGCTATCTGTCGGTCAAATTCGACAGCCGTCTGCTATGGCTGATATTACGGCGACGGGGACTTTCGCTGCTTTATTTGCCGTTTTTGGAAATTGTCCGCGCCGATCGTTTTATGGCTGGTTGTTTGCCTGTCATCAAACAGGTGGCAGTGTGAGCCGTTGTTACGCATGTCTTCAATTGGCAATATCAGATCGGCCAGAGCGGGAGACTTAGAGGTCTGCCCAATTAGGCAAAAGGTGCGCTGCCGGAGGTAGAATTAAGAACCCGGCTTCAGCGCCAATGTATTCCCGCCCAACTGTGGTATACAAGTAAGCAATGGCGAGCTGTACATTTTGTCTGGACGAAGCCGCCTCTTTCTCGCAACGCAGCAAATTCCCTGCATACCCCCTTGGCAATTGCCTAAAAGCGGGCTAAGTAGCGGGTAATGGCACGATTGGATGGTGCCATACATCCTCATTCAGCTTCCGCACGGAGGTTTTTTTGGCAATAAGCCATTGATTCCTAAGTGAGGCAGAACGGCCGGCGGACCCGGAGCCCAGGCTCTGTGTGCGTTCGGCCATGTACTTGTCCGAGACTGCCGGCGCGGATTCAGGCTTGCCTGAAGCTGCTTAATTCCAGAGTTACTGGCGCCAGCATAGACGGGGAAAACCGGATTTATGCTGTTCTTTGAACAGTTTGTGTTTGGTTGGAACCTTCGTTCCGTAACTGAAGTGTTGCGGGGACAGGCACACAGCGCGTGACCTGAAGTCCAGAAGGATTGAAGGAAGCGCAGAGTGCAACCGGCGGACTGGTGCGATTCGAATTGTCGCAGCTGTTTCGTCATCCGGAGAGAGCCAAAGTGGAAAGAGCGGAGAAAAAGCAGTTCGTCGAAGACATGCATGGCGTCTTTAACAAGGCGTCTGTTGTCGTCGTTGCGGGCTACTCCGGCCTGACCGTCGCCAATCTTCAAAATCTGCGCAAGCGGATGCGTGAAGCGGGTGCGACCGTCCAGGTCACAAAAAACCGTCTCTCGAAGATCGCTCTTGAAGGCACAAGTGTCGCCTCGATTGCTCCCTTGCTCAAGGGACCAACCCTGATCGCCTATTCGGACGATCCGGTCGCGGCGCCGAAAGTCGCAGTCGCCTTCGCCAAGGATTTTGACAAGCTTGTCATCCTAGGTGGCGCGATGGGCGCGACTTCCCTGAACCCTGACGGCGTCAAGACGCTGGCTACCATGCCATCTCTCGACGAAATGCGCGCCAAGCTTATCGGGCTCATCAATGCGCCCGCTACCAAGCTGGCCCAGCTGGCCAATGCGCCGGCGGCCAAGCTCGCAAGGGTTTTCGGAGCTTATGCCAACAAGGATGCGGCCTGAGAGGCCTTTTCTTATCAATCAACCAAACACATCCAAGGAACTGAAAAATGGCAAATCTTGAAAAGATCGTTGATGACCTCTCGAGCCTGACCGTGCTCGAAGCTGCTGAGCTCGCCAAGATGCTCGAAGAAAAGTGGGGCGTTTCCGCCGCTGCCGCCGTGGCTGTTGCCGCTGGCCCGGCCGCTGGTCCTGCCGCCGCTGTTGAAGAGCAGACTGAGTTCACTGTCATGCTGGCAGCCGTGGGCGACAAGAAGATCGAAGTCATTAAGGAAGTGCGTGCAATCACGGGTCTTGGCCTCAAGGAAGCCAAGGACCTGGTCGAAGCCGCTCCCAAGCCCGTCAAGGAAGGCGTCAACAAGGACGAGGGCGAAAAGCTCAAGGCACAGCTCGAAAAGGCTGGTGCCAAGGTCGAGCTCAAGTAATTTTGAACCGGTTGCGATTGCAATCGGATCCATGGGTATCGCGGTCCCGGAGTTCGCTCCGGGGCCGTTGCTGCCTTCAAAACATGCCTGTTAGACGCCATTCTAAGGGCATATTTTGACGGCAATTGTGTTCGGAACAGGCGAATCTGTTTTCGCAGCAGGCGAGTCCTGCAAATGATTTCGAACACCTGCGGACGCAGCGACCAGCTGTTCTCGCGTAGTTGAGTAAAGCAATACGAGTTCTGCTCTGGAATTCGACTGGCGTGCGGCCTCCGGCGGGGCCCGCCACATGACGAGGTGAAATAAAGATATGGCTCAGACACCGGCACAAACTGCAGCTCAATCCTTCACCGGTCGCAAACGCATTCGCAAATTCTTCGGAAGCATTGGCGAAGTGGCGGCCATGCCGAACCTGATCGAGGTGCAGAAAGCCTCCTACGATCAGTTCCTGATTGTCGATGAGCCCAAAGGCGGCCGTGGCGACGAGGGCTTGCAGTCGGTCTTCAAATCGGTGTTCCCGATTTCCGATTTTGCCCAGACGTCTCTGCTGGAATTCGTGCGCTATGAGTTTGAAGCGCCCAAATATGACGTGGATGAATGCCGCCAGCGTGGCATGACCTATGCTGCGCCCCTGAAAGTCACGCTACGCCTCATCGTGTTCGATGTGGATCCGGACACAGGCGCAAAGTCGGTCAAGGACATCAAGGAACAGGATGTCTATATGGGCGACATGCCGTTCATGACCATGAACGGCACGTTCGTCGTCAACGGCACGGAACGCGTGATCGTTTCACAGATGCATCGTTCGCCGGGCGTTTTCTTTGACCATGACAAGGGCAAGACCCATTCTTCCGGCAAGCTTTTATTTGCTGCGCGTATTATTCCCTATCGTGGTTCGTGGCTGGATATCGAATTCGACGCCAAGGACATCGTCTATGCGCGTATCGATCGCCGCCGCAAGATCCATGTGACCTCGCTGCTCTATGCGCTGGGCATGGATGGCATGGACATTCTATCCACGTTCTACAAGACGATTTCGTATACCCGTCTTGAAGATCCCAAGACAAAAGAAACCTACTGGCGCGTGCCTTATGATGCCGATCGCATGAAGGGCATGAAGGCCTCCGTCGATCTTGTCGATGCTGACACGGGTCAAATCGTCGTGGAAGCGGGCAAGAAGCTCACCGTGCGCGGCGCTCGCCAACTTGCCGAGCGGGGCGTCAAATTCCTGCGCCAGCAGGACGAAGATCTTTACGGGCAATATTTGGCTGAAGATCTCTACAACCCGAACACCGGTGAAATCTTCGCCGAGGCCGGTGATGAGTTGAACGCCAAGGTTTTGACCTCGCTGGTCGAGCAGGGCTTCCACGATCTGCCCATCCTTGATATCGATCACATCAACGTCGGCCCCTATATCCGCAACACGCTTGCGGTCGACAAGAATTCGACACGCGAAGAAGCGCTGTTTGATATCTACCGTGTCATGCGTCCTGGCGAACCGCCGACGATTGATACGGCGGAGAACATGTTCAACTCGCTGTTCTTCGATTCCGAACGCTATGACCTCAGCGCCGTCGGTCGTGTCAAGATGAACATGCGCCTTGATCTGGATGCGGAAGATACTGTCCGCGTTCTGCGCAAGGATGATATTTTGGCCGTGGCCAAGGCGCTGGTCGACCTGCGTGACGGGCGCGGAGATATCGACGACATCGACCATCTCGGCAACCGTCGTGTGCGTTCAGTCGGAGAGCTGATGGAAAATCAGTATCGCGTCGGATTGCTGCGTATGGAGCGCGCGATTAAGGAGCGTATGTCCAGCGTCGATATCGACACGGTCATGCCGCAGGATCTTATCAACGCCAAACCGGCTGCCGCTGCAGTGCGCGAATTCTTCGGCTCATCGCAGCTGTCGCAGTTCATGGATCAGA
>CAMDKB010000092.1 GCA_945901195.1 Rhizobium sp. Q54 | reverse complement strand
TGCTTGAGCGGATCGTGAATGCGCATCTGGAAGCGCAGGTGCTGTTCGTCATCAGTGATCGAAAACCAGTATTTGATCAGCGTGATGCCAGAGCGCACCAGCATGCGCTCGAATTCCGGCACTGTGCGGAAGAATTCTTCGACGTCGGTTTCCGAGCAAAAGCCCATGACGCGTTCGACACCGGCGCGATTGTACCAGGAGCGGTCAAACAGAACCATTTCACCAGCGGCGGGCAGGTGAGGCACATAGCGCTGGAAATACCATTGCGTGCGTTCGCGATCATTGGGTGCAGAGAGCGCCACGACGCGGCAGACGCGCGGATTGAGACGCTGGGTGATGCGCTTGATGACGCCGCCCTTTCCGGCGGAATCGCGGCCTTCGAAGATGACGACGACCTTCTTGTTGGTGTGGGCGATCCAATCCTGCAATTTTACCAGTTCGCGTTGCAGGCGGAAGAGCTCGCGAAAGTAAGTTTTCCGCTCGATGCTATCGGGGCCGGGATGTTGGGCATTGTCGTCGAGCAATCTGGCGAGGCGCTCGTCATCAATTTCTTCTTCGAGCTCCTCATCGAAGCTGTCGAGCATTTCGGCGCGGATGCGTTCGGCCATGGCGGCGTGGCTGTTCTCATCGTTGCTCATGCAAAAACTCCGGAAATTGCGTTCCGGAGTTTCAATGTGTTTGCCATGACAGGATTATGACAGCCCGTTATTTTGGGGTCACTTCTGCCGTATAATCCTCAATCAGAGTGCGCGAGATATTGCCGGGTGTGAATTTGTAAGGCCCAACTTCGGAAACCGGCGTGACTTCAGCGCCGGTGCCGCAGATGAAGCACTCGTTAAAGGTCGCCAGTTCTTCGGGCATGATGCGGCGCTCGTTGATGCCGATGCCGCGGCGTTTGGCCAGATCAATTACGGTGCGGCGGGTAATGCCGTCGAGGAAGCAATCGGCAATCGGCGTATGGATCGCGCCGTCCTTGGTGAAGAAGATATTTGCGCCGGTGCATTCGGCAACGCGGCCCTGCCAATCCAGCATCATGGCGTCAGCATAGCCCTTCTTTTCCGCGCGATGCTTTGAGATCGTGCAGATCATGTAGAGGCCAGCCGCCTTCGCATCAGAAGGCGCCGTTTGAGGATCGGGCCGCCGGTATTCGGCGATGTCGAGGCGGATGCCGCGCATTTTCTCGGCGACGTCAAACATGCTCGGCCAATCCCACACGGCGATGGCGACATGAATGGTGGAATCCTGGGCGGCGACCGCCATCATTTCACTGCCGCGCCAGGCAACCGGGCGAACGTAGCAGCTCGTAAAATTGTTCTTTTCGACGACAAGTTTCTTGGCGGCTTCGATTTCATCGACCGAATAGGGAATATCGAAATCCAGCAGCTGGGCGGATTTGTGAAAACGTTCTGTGTGCTCGCGGCTCTTGAAAATGACGCCGCCGTAGGTGCGCTCGCCTTCAAAGACGCAGGAGCCATAGTGCAGGCCATGACTGAGAACATGCAGTTTGGCGTCGTTCCATGGCACCAACTTGCCATCCATCCAGATGAAACCATCGCGCTGGTCAAAGGGCAGAACTGACATGGACGTGTTCCTCCTGGACATGTGGCAATGACATGGGGCAGTGGCATCTCGCCTGGAATTTCCAGATTTTCTGCCCGGATTAAAGACCCGTTCCTGCCTTGGCCTTGGTTTTGCTGCCTTGACGGGTAGCAATCTACCTGAAATATGTCAATATCACTGACTTAATATTGCCGTCTTAGCCAAGGGGAATTCGCCTGGACAACCCGGCTCAAAACGTCACAGCATTGCGAACCCGGCGCAGGCTTCGGGCTGAAGCGCCGGCGTTCGATTTGATTGAGCTGTTCTTTTTCGCCTACCGGGATTTTGTGGGCGACGCTGACCGACTGCTTGCTTCGCTGCGGTTTGGCCGTGCCCATCATCGTGTGCTGCATTTCGTCAATCGCAATCCCGGCCTTACGATTGCCGAATTGCTGGATATTCTGCAGATCACGAAACAGAGCCTCAACCGTGTGCTGAAAGAATTGCTGGATCAGGGCTATGTCGAATCCCGCGCAGGTGTATACGACAGACGCCAGCGTTTGTTATTTCCAACAACAACGGGACAAAAGCTCGCTCTTGATCTAGCCTTGATGCAATCGGAAAGATTTGGACGGGCGTTGTCGCAGCTCGCGCCGGGCGCGCGTGAGGATGCCATAGACTTTCTGCTGGCGATGGTCGATTCCAGCGAGCGGGATAAAGTGGCTTCCCTGATCTGGGGCGAGAACGAGACAGGCACGGAGTCCGTCGAACTGGAATAGGTTTATGGCTCGGAGCTTCCTGAAACCGGAGTATTGCCGATGAGTGGCGTCGCACAAACCGCATCCGCGCTGGCGGCGCCCAAAGCCGCCATTTTGCCTGATGACGCTCCACATCTGCTGCTTGTGGACGATGACAGGCGTATCCGCACGCTGATGTCGCGATATCTTTCGCAACAGGGTTATCGCGTTACGACAGCGCAAGATGCCGCCGACGCCCGGCGCAAGCTTGAAGGTCTGGCTTTCGATCTTCTGGTGCTGGACGTGATGATGCCCGGCGAAAACGGATTTGAATTTGCACGCTGGCTGCGCGGAATTTCCCATGTTCCCATTTTGATGCTGACAGCGCGGACTGATGCAAAGGACCGGGTGGAGGGATTGGAAACAGGGGCCGATGATTATTTGACCAAGCCATTTGAGCCGAAGGAACTGGCGTTGCGCATTGCTTCGATTTTGCGCCGCTCTGCACCCGCTCCGGCGCCCACACCTCCGCAGACATTGCGTTTTGGACAATTCATCTTTCATGTTGATCGCGGCGAATTGCGCCAGGGCGAGGAAACGGTGCGCCTGACTGAACGCGAGCGCTTCATGCTGCAACTCGTTGCGCGCACGCCCGGCGAGCCGGTGTCACGCGATGCGCTCTCCGGCTCCCTGTCGCCGGGCAATGAGCGGACAGTCGATGTGCAGATCAACCGTCTCAGGCGGAAAATCGAACGCGACCCGGCCAATCCAGTCTATCTACAGACGGCGCGCGGTGCGGGATATCGCCTTGTGACAGACGGCTAGGCGCGCGATGAGCATCATCCTGCCCAGCTATGTCAAACGAACGGGCGACGCGTGGCGATCCTCCGCGCGCTGGATTGCAGAGCAGATGCCCAAAGGGCTTTATGCGCGTTCGCTGCTCATCGTCATTTTGCCGATGGTGCTGTTGCAAGGCGTGATTGCCTATTTCTTCATGGAGCGGCACTGGCAGCAAGTAACGATGCGGATGTCCGCATCCGTGGTTGGTGAAATCGCTACCATCATCGAGCTTTACGAATCCAATCCGACGCAGGCCAATTTCGATGTGATCGATCGCGCCGCCACGCGAAGACTTGGACTTGATATCGATCTGCTGCCGCGCCAGCCCTTGCCGCCAGCGACCACCAAGCCATTCTTCTCGATTCTCGACACCTATCTTTCCAGAGAATTGTCGCGGCAGATCGCGCGGCCGTTCTGGATCGACACCGTGGGAAAATCGAATTTTGTTGAAATGCGCATACAGGTGGAAAACGGAATCTTGCGCGCCATCACACATCGCAATCAGGCTTACGCTTCAAACTCCCATATCTTTATTGTCTGGATGGTCTCGGCTTCGCTGGTTCTTCTGGCCGTTGCGATTGCATTCCTGCGCAACCAGATCAGGCCGATTCTACGGCTGGTGATCGCCGCTGAGGATTTTGGCAAAGGACGCGATGTGGATTTTCATCCTGCTGGCGCCCGCGAAGTTCGCCGTGCAGGTCATGCGTTTCTGGAAATGCGTGATCGTATCGAAAGGACGATTGATCAGCGCACTGCGATGTTGAGCGGTGTGAGCCATGACCTGCGCACCATCCTCACACGTTTCAAGCTGTCGCTCGCCATGTTCCCGGAAGGTCTTGAGCTGGACGCGTTGCAGGGCGACGTGACCGAAATGCAGCGTATGCTGGAAGCCTATCTCGAATTTGCACGGGGTTCGGGCGGTGAAGTCGCCGCTGAAACCGATATGCGCGACATGCTGGACCAATTGCGCGCCGATGCCGAGCGGCATGGCCACCCGACACATGTCTCATTGTCCGGCGATCCGCTGGTGCGTGTAAGACCCAACGGTTTCAAGCGGCTTGTCACCAATCTGGTCGCCAACGCGCAGCGCTATGGCAAGACCATTTCGATCGAGGCGATCAATGCCGATCATTTCCTGGTCATTCATGTTGACGATGATGGCCCGGGCATTCCGCCTGAAAAGCGGCAGGACGCATTCCGGCCCTTCGTCCGACTCGACGAAGCACGCAATCAGGACGAAAGCGGCACGGGCCTTGGACTTGCCATCGCGCGTGACATTGCCCGCACCCATGGCGGAGATATCGAATTGACGACGAGCCCACTGGGCGGTTTGCGGGCGTCGGTCAAGGTGCCGGTGTAACGGCCAAAGGTTCAGTTAAACGTCGATTGCTCCAGCATCGGTGTTGCGCGCGCTGCGATGGGGACGGTCCTGGCACCTCTCCCGAACACGCTCGTTGAGATCGCGGCTGCCCTGGAACAGGGCGCGCGCGAATGTCTTGAATGGGGATGCGAGCCGGTCGAGGTCTTCCAGACGCGCCACCAGACGCCCGCCGCGGTCCAGTTCCTTGTCGAGGGCCGCCATCGTCTGGTCATGCTGGGTATCTTCGTCGTCGAACCAGATGTTCATGACGCGACTCCAGGCGAGAACCAGCCCCTGCAGTTTCAACGTGCCAGCAGTGCCTTCATGATCGATCTGTGCAGCCTCCAGCATGAAACGCATGGAGTTCAGCGCGACGGAATTGAGCGCGATGGCCGAAAGCGGATCGCGTTGCGCCCATGCGGAAATTTCCCTCAGCGCCGGCTTGTAGGGGGCGAGAGCATCAAGCCTGCGCATCAATACGTCGAACAGACGGTCACGGGCAGGCTCGGCGGCAAGATCGTCATTGACCGATTCAAGGACCTTGCGATCAATCATTTTGGAAAAACCGGCGAGCACTGCGCCCTTGGAAGGGAATGCGTCGCGGAAATCGGCAAGGGACACGCCAGCCTTGCGCGCGATTTCCGTTATTGAAATATCTTCAAAACGGCAGTCTGCCGACAGTTCCATCAATGCTTCCACGATTCCATTGCGCAGGTCGGCAGACGGCTTGGAACTGGCTTGCTTGGATTGATCGGACATGCGGCAACTCCGGCAAAGATGAAATTGAGCTCGAACGAAACCTAGCGCTGCATTATGGTGCAACCAAGATGGATTAGCCGGAAAGTTCTCCCGCGCGCCGCTTTGCCGCGCCTATGGCTTTTTTCATCAGCGGTTCAAGCCCGTCGGCCGCCATCAGGACATCGAGGGCGGCAGCGGTGGTGCCGCCGGGCGAAGTCACATTGATGCGCAATTGAGACGCGGAGGTCCGGGGTTCCTGAGACATCAGCTCGCCCGAGCCTTCCACCGTGGAGCGGGCCAGTTGCATGGCCAGAGCGGGCGGCAGGCCGATGGCCTCACCGGCCTTTGCCATGGCTTCCACAAGATAAAAGACATAGGCGGGGCCTGAGCCGGACACCGCTGTTACGGCATCGATCAGGGCTTCATTTTCGAGCCAGGCGACCTGCCCGATGGCTGTCAGCAGCGCCGTCGCGGTCTGTTTCTGGGCGGCCGTGACACCGGCATTGGCCGCTGCGCCGGTAATGCCACGACCGACGGCCGCAGGCGTATTGGGCATGCAGCGCACGATGGCCTGAGCGGGAAGACGGGCCGCGATGTCGGCGATCGTCTTGCCTGCCATGATTGATACGACCAGAGTACCTGGACCTATGAGCGCGGCATAGTCGGCGGCGGCGGTTTCAAGCATCTGCGGTTTGATTGCTAGAATCAGCACATCAGGCGCCGCTACACCTCGCGCTGTTTCGGCAAGGCGAACGCCCTGGATTTGGCCGAGTTGTTTCATCTCGTCAGACATGAACGGGTCAATTGCCGTGATCGCCTCGCCTTCGATCCCGAGGGCGAGCCAGCCGCGCAACATGGCGCTGCCCATCTTGCCAGCGCCTGCCAGAACCAGCGACCCGGGAAGCGAGGACGCAGTCATGCTTCGCCCTTTGTCTCAAACATGGTGTATTCCATGGATTGCGCTGCCGAACGGTTCGCCCACTGGACGAACTCAAATGCCTGATAATAGCGTTCGCACGCGCTGATGGCCGCATGCAACAAGGCTTCACACTGGCTCGGCGCAGGCTGGATGCCCCCCGCCAGCAGCAAGGCATGACGAAAGATGATCATGCTTTCCTTGTCCCATATGCCGAAATGGCCGACCCAAATCTGCTCATTGATGAGTGACAGCAGCTGGAGCACTTCAGGACGGCGGCGATCATTCAGTTTGACGTTGAAGGCGCAGGCCAGATGCAGGGATTCCACTTCCTCAAGCCAGGTGAAAGAGACGTGATAATCGGTCCAGCCACCGCCCACGGTGATGGTGATCTCGTCGTCGCCATCGCGGTCAAAGGACCAGCCGTTCTTGCCGGCAAGCTGCTCTACGACATCGACCGGGTGTTCGGCGCGATTGCCAAAATCGTCTGCTATGTTCAGTGACATTCCTGAGCCTGGGATTTGAGTCTACGCGCAACACGCAAAACTGGAATACGGCAAACGCCTGAACTGTACGGTTCTGAAAACGCACGGCCTTACACTCTGCCAGGCTGGCGTTCCGCCCAGCCTTGCTGCCATGAATCACTGGCCAACGTCGCGCAAGTTGATGGATTCGTTGGATTGCGTCCACGGCTCAAACGGACGTGTCCACAGCCATGACGAAGATTGCACAGGACTGAGTCAATTCGCCGCGCGTGACCGCGCGTTCATTTCGAGCGTGACGTAAGTTTCAAAACCTATGGATGTTCTGGCCTGTTCGGCCTGCTGACGCCCAGCGGAAAGCCGGAAGTGGACTGGGGCGAATTGAAGCGGCGGCGCATTGCGCGGTTTCCAGCAATGATTTCCAGACAAAGCTCAGGGTCGTCGGCGCTATTGAAAAAGGGGGAATTTACACGGTTTGCTGCGAACGAAGACAAAAGATGGGGAAAAGTCATCAAGTTAGTCTGACTCTATTCGGCCGGGAGCGTGACCACAGGAGGGCGCGGGTAAGCTACGATAGGCCGGAAGATGGTCACAAAGCCGCCATGATTGCGGTTCTTTCTAATTTCCATGACCTGATGTACAAGCAGGCGCGTTTGGGGGTTGCTGCTGGCCCGTTCCGCTGTATCAATATGGCACATTACGGGCTTTTAACGCTTCCCGGTAATAATCCGTCGATCATAATGGACATTTGCGTTTCCTGGCGTCCATTATGCAACAGTGACCGGGCGGTTTTCCGCTCCAAAACAGTGAGTTTGAGCTTGCAGCATCCGCGCCAAAGCACGGTCTTTCGCCGTTTCGCCGTTTCTGCTCCGGCAGCGGCCACGCTGACAATCCTCTGCACGATTGCCGCTCCCACCTCGACGCAAACGGCTGTCGCCAATGGCGATACGCGCACCATCAATCTGTTTCATGCGCATAGAAAAGACAGCATTTCCGTCACCTTCCGCCGCGATGGCAGCTATGACACGGGCGGGCTGGCGCAACTCAATCACTTCCTGCGCGACTGGCGCAACGATCAATCAACGCGGATGGATCCACGTTTGTTCGATGTGATCTGGGAAGCCCAGCGTGGCGCAGGCTCAAGTTCTGTTGTCACTGTTCTTTCCGCTTATCGCTCTCCGACTACCAATGCGATGCTGCGCTCGCGCTCGCGCGCAGTCGCCAAGGAATCCCAGCACATGCATGGCCGCGCCATGGACATGCGCATGGCCGACGCCAACATGCACCGTGTGCGTGAAGTGGCTCTCCGGCTGCAACGCGGTGGCGTGGGCTGGTACGGCAGTTCGAATTTCGTGCATCTGGACGTGGGGTCAGTGCGCGCCTGGCCGCGCCTGAGCTATGATCAACTCGCCCGCCTTTTCCCGGACGGCAAGTCTGTGCACATTTCTTCCGACGGTCGCGTTCTGCCTGGTTATGAAGAAGCCCGGGCGCTGGTCGCCTCACGCGGCGGTGAATACATACCGACCCTTGCGCAAGTGAAGGAAAAGAGCTTCCTCGCCCGCCTGTTCGGCTGGGATGAAGGCGATGAGGCTGAAGCTCGGCCTGCCGCATCTTCGTCAACTGTTGCTTCGGCGCGTGGCGCACGTGGCGCTCGTGGACGTGCACCGGCTGCGACGACGGCGCCCACGCAAGTCGCCGCCTATGCGCCGCAGTCTCCGGCGGAAGAAGCCTCGTCCGCTGCAGCCTTTTTCCGCGCCGACGCCGCTCGCCGTTCTGGCGGGGACGTAGCGTCGGTTCAAGTCGCTTCGGAGCCTGCGACTGCACCGGTCCGGGCTGCTGCCCGCCCCGAGCCTGTGAAACAAGAAGTTGCGAAACCCGAGCCAGCCAAGGTCGAAACGGCCAAGCCGGAGCCTGAAGTTGTCGAAAAGCCCGCGCGCCGCTCTGTTGATACGCAGGTCGCTGCGGCGCCATTGCCGCCGCGCCGTCCATCTGCTGCGCAGATTGCCGCGCTGATCCAGCACTCGGAGCCAACGGATGTGCCGTACCCGCCCCGACGCCCGGATTCGATGATGGCAGCCGCCGATATCAGGACGATTCCTGACGCGACGCCGGAGGCCGCGCCTGCTTTGGAAGTTCCCTTGCCGCCCGTCCGTGTGGTTGCGGCGCGCGCGCCGGGACTGCCTGCGGTCATCACACGCGGTGCGCCGGTGGCGGCGAGCGCGTCTGCATTGTCTGCCGCGTCTGGTCTTCTGGCCTATGCGCCGACCATTCAGCCGTCGTCCGAAGGGACAGTACGCACGGCCGTTCCGCGCAAGCCCGGTGTGGCCCGCCCGTCTTATTCGCTTGCGAAAATGGTTGGGACGCGTAGCGCTGCTCGTGCGCCTGAAGGGGTTGGGCTGGTCGCGGCCCGCCTTGATCGTTCGAACTTCACTGGCCTGACGAATGGCCAGCCCATGAGCGAACAGCCGGTCAACAGCCTGATGGGATCATCCGTTGCGCCGTTGCGCAGCGCGGCAAAAACCGATCCGACCCGCTTGTTGTTTGCCCCCGCAGATGCGCCTTCGCAGGGCTTCACCCTGAGCGCCAATCCAACACGGGCAGATCGTTTTGCTCAACCCGCCTTGCGTCAGGCCAGCCGTGGACTGGAAAAGAACGAGAACTCGAAGGCCAATTGATCTTTCGATCTGCTGATAAAATCAGAGGGCTCGCTGCGGCGGGCCCTTTCTTTTGTCGGCTGGCTGTTGCCTGCTTTTGCCCGTTTGCAGGCGGCAAACCGGATTCCGCATCTCCTGCAAACTTTCTTGCGCACCCCTTGATTGCAATTGAGCGGGCGGGTGTCGTAAGCTCAATTCAACAAGATGCGCGATCAAGCGTAAGGCTGGGCCCGCATTAAGCGGGCGCGGGAGGGGTGAAGTGTCTGGCGAAAAACAGGCGGCTCTTGTCGTCGAGAACGTGTCTAAACGGTTCGGCGATGCCGAAGAATCCGTGCTTGCGTGCGACAGGGTTTCGTTCGAGGTGAAGCCGGGCGAATTTGTTGCGGTCATCGGGCCATCGGGTTGTGGCAAATCGACGTTATTCAACATCATCGGTGGACTGCTGGGCGACTATGAAGGCGCCGTGCGTGTTGGCGATGTCCGCATTGACGGTCCGCATCCCTCCATTGGCATGGTGTTTCAGGAAGAATCCACTTTCCCCTGGCGCAATGTGATCGACAATGTCGCGTTTCCCCTCGAATTGCGGGGCGTCGACAAACTGCAACGCGAAGAGAAAGCGCGCCATTTTATCGATCTGGTCGGGCTCGATGGCTTTGAGAAACGCTATCCGTCGCAATTATCGGGCGGCATGAAACAACGTGTGTCCATCGCGCGCACGCTGATTTCGCAACCGGAAATCCTTCTCATGGACGAGCCATTTGCTTCGCTCGACGAACAAACGCGCTTGTTGCTGGGCGACAAGATCACGCAAATTCAGCAACAGTTGAAACAGACAACCCTGCTGATTACGCACAACCTGACTGAGGCCGTGCAGCTTGCTGATCGCATTGTGGTCATGACTTACAGGCCCGGCTGCATCAAGCGCATTGTCAATATCGATCTGCCGCGCCCGCGTACATCCGATGTGGTAGGCAGCGATGCGTTTGGCCATTATGTTGCAGAGATCTGGAATGACCTGCGCGAGGAGGCAAGCCGCGGCATGCAGGATTCAGAAGCCATTGCCAGAGCGGATCGCCGCCGTGTCTAGTCTTTTTCGCAAACCCTGGTTTCCGGTTACGTTCGGTGGCATGTGCTTTGTCGCTGTAGGCGTGATTGTGGAAGTGCTTTTGCGACTGGGTATCCTCAATCGTTATATCCTGCCATTTCCCAGTGAAGTGCTGGCAGCGATGGTGCGCGTGATCGAGGAAGAGGACATTCTCGGGCGTATGGCTGTTTCGGGTATGGAAATGGTGGTGTCCGGGTTTGCCGTTGTATTGGTCGGCGTGCCGCTCGGAACGTTGCTTTATCGAGTGCGGGTGTTGCGTCTGGCGGTGGAAGACTGGATTGCAGCGCTGGCTGCGGCGCCCATTGTGCTGGCTTTCCCGCTTTTCCTTGTGATCTTCGGACGTGGCATGGGCACTGTTATCGCGCTCGCATTCTGTTTCGGACTTGCGCCGGTTGTACTCAAGACGACAGAAGGTTTGGTCGGCACTCGCCAGGTGCTGATCAATGTCGGCAAGAGCCTGAACATGACGTCGCCGCAGATGTTCTGGGAAATTCTGTTTCCCTCGGCGCTGCCATCTATTTTCACGGGCATCAGGCTGAGCTGGACGTTCTGCCTCATCGCAGTGATCGGTGTTGAATTCCTGGTGAATATCGGCGGGCTTGGGCAGCTCATCAATGATCTGGCGGAACGCTATGATATGCCTGCGACCTATGCTGCCATCACGTTCGTCATTCTGGTGAGCGTGCTATTCTTCATTCTGTTGGAGCGTCTGGAAAAATGGCTCCAACCGGCGAGATGATCCTTAAAGCCAGCGCTGCGGACATGCGGCGCGGTCGTGCTTTCCGCGAGGCGCGCATCGTGCTGGCGATCCGTCTCGCATTTATCTGCTTGTTCTTCGGATTATGGGAATCCTTGTCGCGCTCTGGCTTGATCTTCCAGGACGTCGTGCCTTCGCTGTTGAACATCGGGCAGTCCATCATCAAATTACTTGTCAGCGCTGAATTCTGGAAGAATTTGCAGGTCACAGCGTTTGAAACCCTGACCGCGCTCGCCTTGGGTGCGCTCACCGGGGTTGCTGCAGGCATTCTGCTGGGCGCCAACCGGTTCATCGGTGATGCGTTCGAGCCTTATGTCTATTATCTCTCGCCGACGCCGCGCATCATCCTGTTCCCGATCATGATCATGTGGTTTGGCATCGGGCTTGCCTCAAAGATTGCGCTGGGCGCCTTGTCGGCGTTTTTCTCAATCGCGCTTTCGACGGCGGCTGGCATGCGGCAGATCGACAAGGTGCTTATTCGTGTCGGCAAATCCTTTCGCGCGACGCCCTGGCAGATGGCGACGAAGATCTATCTGCCTGCTATGCGATTGCCAGTTTTCAACGGTATCCGGCTCGGGTTCGGCACCTCGCTAATTACAGTTCTGCTCGCCGAGACGAAGCTCTCCAATCAGGGTCTCGGATATATGGTGATGTCGATCTACAACCGGTTCGATATGGCAGGCCTCTATGGGCTACTGGTTATCGTGTTTGCTATAGCGGGGTTGGGCAATATGCTGATTGGCAAACTGGCGCGGGAATAGTTCAGTAAACAGTTTCGCTCATGCGGGACAATCGGGAGGTTACAGGATGGGAAAGTTTATCGCAGCCACATTGGCGCTCGTCATAGGCGGCGGCGTCTTTTCATCTGCACAGGTATGTGCGCAGGACAAATTGAAGATAGCCGTGGGCCAGCGTGGCACCGGCGAATCCGGTATACCCGAAGTT
>CAMDKB010000091.1 GCA_945901195.1 Rhizobium sp. Q54 | reverse complement strand
GCGAACGCAATCTCGTCGAGCGCTTCTTCTGCATTATCAAGCATTTTCGGGGGATCGCGACACGCTACGAGAAGACCGCGCGAAACTTCCTCGCAGGGCTGCATTTGGTTTGCGCCATCGTTTGGCTTAAATGACGACAGGCCCTAGTTTTCTGACTTCTATTGAAAAAGGCGCGGACTTTTTCATGGAATTGTTTCGCTCACGAACCAGTCAGGCTTCGCCATCGATTTCAACAGGCGGCTCGACCACGATGTATTTTGCTGCGATTTCTACTTCAGGTACAGCTGCTTTCGAAAAAGGAACCATGCGGCTTTCCACGGCGCCCACGTCAATTTCCAGGATGTCGCCTGCGCCAAAATTGACGACATTCAGGACTCTCCCGAAATGTTCGCCGTTTTTGAGCCGGGCCTCCAGACCTATGAGGTCAGTGAGGTAAAACTCGTCTTGTTCAGGGGGCGGCAGCTGCGAGCGGTTGACGAATATGTCTTTATTGACAAGCGTTTCGGCTGAGTCACGATTATCGATGCCTGAAATTCGGGCAACTAACATGTCATCTTTAATATACCGTGCGTTCAGAAATCGAAAACGGCGGGGATTGTTGCGATTGCAGAGATCGCCATAGCGGGCGATTGCCAATGGATCGGCCGTAAACGATTTGACGCGTATTTCGCCGCGAACGCCATGAGGCGCGCCAAATCTGCCCACCAAAATCAAGTCGGCCGGGGATTCTTGCGGTTTGGTGGTGTGGGCAACGTTAATGTGGGCGGGCTTGTCTGGCTGCCGGGTCATCGCAGAAGCTCAAAATCTGCCTGCTGTGAATGAGCAGGCAGATCAAGTTCGATCAGTAGCCGGGTGTTACGCTTGATGAAGCGCAAGCTCTCAGCTTTCGGCAGGTTCGGCCGCAGCGGCGGCGGCTGCAGCGGCTTTTTCCGCAGCGGCGGCGTTCGCTGCCGCGCGTTCCTGAGCCTTCTTCTTGGGGAGGGCCTTTTCGGGATTGCTGCGGGCTTCGCGCTTGCCGATACCTACGGTTTCCAGAAGACGTGCGACGCGATCAGTCGGCTGAGCGCCCTTTGCGACCCAGGCTGCGGCCTTTTCGGCGTCCAGCACCAGGCGCAATGCGTCATCCTTTGCCTTCAGCGGATCGAATGTTCCCAGCTTCTCGATGAAGCGGCCATCGCGCGGCGAGCGGCCATCTGCCACGACGATACGATAGAACGGGCGCTTCTTGGCGCCGCCACGGGCGAGACGAATTTTTACAGTCATTTTGTGTGCCTTTCCATTTGTTTGGTCTCGAAAGGCAATAGGCAGTAGGCACCAGGCAGATAAGATCTACTGCCTGCTGCCTGCTCCCTAAAGCCTCATTTCTTCCCCCCGAACGGGTTGAACCCGCCGGGAAATCCGCCGCCCAGTCCAGGCAGTTTGGGCGCACCCAATCCTGGCAGCCCGGGTTTCGCTCCGCCCACCAGTCCTGGTGGCGGCGCTTCGGGCAATTTGGGCATTTGTGCCGGAAGGCTTCCGCCGCCCATCTGCTTTTTCATCTCTTCGATCTGTTCAGGTGTCGGTGAGGGCATTCCGCCACCAATGCCAAACATCTGCGCCATCTTGGCCATGGGGCCGCGCTTGCCTGCCTGCTGCCCCATCATCTTCATCATGTCAGCCATCTGCCGATGCTGCTTGAGAAGCTTGTTGAGGTCTTCCACCTTCATGCCGGCGCCAGTTGCGATGCGCTTCTTGCGCGAAGCCTTCAAAATATCGGGGTTGCGGCGTTCCAGCGGCGTCATGGAGAGAATGATCGCGCGTTGGCGCTTGATCGTTTTCTCGTTGATGTTGGCGTTGGCCATCTGATCCTTGATCTTGGCAACGCCGGGCATCAGCCCCATCAACCCGCCAAGGCCGCCCATCTTTTCGATCTGGGCCAGCTGATCGCCCATATCGTTGAGATCGAACTTGCCCTTGCGCATCCGCTCGGCCATGGCGGCGGCTTTTTCTGCGTCGATATTGGCGGCGGCCTTTTCAACCAGCGCAACAATATCGCCCATGCCAAGAATGCGGTTGGCGATGCGCGAGGGCTGAAATTCGTCGAGATCGTCAACCTTTTCGCCGGTGCCGATCAGCTTGATCGGCTTGCCGGTCACAGCGCGCATGGACAATGCGGCGCCACCGCGCCCGTCGCCATCCATACGGGTCAGCACGATGCCGGTGATTCCGACGCTTTCGTTGAAATTGCGAGCGAGATTGACTGCATCCTGGCCAGTCAGGGAATCTGCAACCAGCAGGATTTCATGTGGGTTGGCGGCGGCCTTGATCTCCGCCATTTCCTGCATCAGGGGTTCGTCGATGTGAGTGCGGCCCGCTGTATCCAGCAGCACGACATCATAACCCTGCAAACGTGCGGCCTGTTCGGCGCGGCGGGCAATCTGTACGGGCGTTTCGCCGACGACTATCGGCAGGGTTTCGATGCCGATCTGCCGGCCCAGAACCGCAAGCTGCTCCTGCGCAGCCGGACGTTTCACGTCCAGCGAGGCCATCAACACCTTGCGCTTGTAGCGATCTGTCAGGCGCTTGGCGATTTTTGCGGAGGTGGTCGTTTTACCCGCGCCCTGCAGACCGATCATCATGATGGCGACCGGCGGGGCAGCGTTCAGATTGATAGGTTCGCCTTCGCCACCAAGCGTTTCGACCAGCACGTCATTGACGATCTTGACGACCATCTGGCCGGGCGTGACGGATTTGACGACGTTGACGCCGATTGCCTGCGCGCGGACCTTTTCGGTAAATTCGCGCACGACTTCGAGCGCGACATCCGCCTCAAGCAGAGCCCGGCGAATTTCGCGCATGGCAGCGGTCACGTCAGCTTCGCTCAGCGCGCCGCGGCGTGTCAGACTGTCAAATATGCCGGAGAGCTTTTGACTAAGGCTCTCGAACATGGGTTCGCTCCGTTAAGCGTCTTTGACCGCAAAGCAAAAGCGCGCCCGGGGGCGCATCGCGCTGCCGGACGTTGACCTCCTGCCTCAAGGGCTGGTCGGCTTCTGCGTTCAGGGTTCTGGACGAGAATGAACAGCTTCTAGGGGTAAAGGGCCGGGAAGTCAATAAAAACGGCTGGAAAGCCGTTGGGAGGGGGGTAGGGTGTGTGCTCCCGCACTGAAAGCGAAGCCCGAATGCATCAATCATGGAAATGATTATTCCTGATTGGAGCAATTCCCGATGTTTCAGAGTTTTTCGACCTATAGCCGGATTTCGGTTCGTACACATCTACATTGCCTCGCTGCCGCGACCGGAGTCCTGCTGTTAACCGCAGCCACCCCGGACAGCGCTATGGCCCAGATGGACATCATCGACCCCAACCACTTCGGCCTCACACAGGAAATGCCGCTGCTCAAAGTTCAGGGGCCATCCGGACCCTACCGGCTGGAACTCATGATCGTGCGCCCCGCAAATACAAAAGGACGGCTGCCAATCGCCTTGCTCACCCATGGCAAACCCGGCAACGCCGCTGAAATGGCAAAGGTGCGCGGCGAAACCATGGTGCGCGAAGCCCGCGACATGGCCTATCGCGGATATCTTGCTGTCGCTGTTGTCAGGCGCGATTACGGACATTCGGACGGAAAGCCCGGCGTCGCCAGCAACGCGCCTTTCCTTCAGTACAATCCGGCAAGCCTGCAAAAATATTTCGAAGTTGAAGCCGACGATCTGGAAGCCGTTCTCAAGGCGATCACAACGCGGCCCGATGCCGACCCCACCCGCGCTATCGCCATTGGTGGCTCTTTGGGTGGTGGCGTGACTCTGGCGCTGGCCGCGCGCAATCCCGCCGGCTTGATGGCAGTCGTAAACATTGCCGGTGGCGTGCGCTTTTCCAATGCGCAAGGACAGGTAACCTGCCCCTACAACAATCTCGCTGAAGCCTATGGACGGCTGGCCGCCAGCACAAAAATTCCGTCACTCTGGATCTATTCGCAAAACGACCGCACGTTCGATCCATCTGTCGTCAAAAATCTGCACACGGCCTATACAGTGTCAGGCGGCAAGGCCACGCTGCGAATGATCCCGCCGATTGGCGAAGACGGCCATTACACAATGCAATTGCCCGATGGCCGTAAGAACTGGCTCGCGCAATTCGATTTCTTCGCAGTCGACAACAAATTGCCCACATGGAGCGTTGAGCACACGAACCTCGCCATGCAATTGACGAAGCTGCCAGCAAAATACCGCCCCTTCATGGCGGATTATTTCTCGTCTTATACGCCCAAGGTTCTTGTACAGGCACCAAACGGCAACGTGTCCTTTAACGCCGATACGCGGAGTCTGTTCAGCGCGCGCCAGTCGGCTTTGGAGGCCTGCCAGAAAACCGCCGGCACCCAATGCCGCGTGGTGTTTGAAGATTTTGCGCCGCCGCCTGGCCAGTAAAGCCGAAAGGTGAAGTCTGCGACGCTGACCGGCTGGACGGCCCTGTTCATCTGCCCTGATCGTCTCGACGGCCTGACCGGCGGCTGATAGCATGGCCTGGCAAACGGACATCTGCTTTATACGGCGGTTTTCCCACTATTCCGTTCCAGATCAAGGGCCCTGAATGCTCGGGACATCAATGCCATTGTCCACGGCCCGCAAATTCCTGATCGATCTGTTCTGGATCGCCAAAAGGGTTCCGGTCAGCGTTATTGCCGGACGCATTCACCTGGCTTCATTGATCGCCGCGCGAAACAATTGCGTTGCTCCGCCGCCTTTTACCGTGATGTTCGCCAAGGCGCTTGCACAGATTGCTGGAAATATTCCCGAGCTTCGCCAGAATTATGTGCGTTATCCCGTACCGCATTTATATGAGACATTTCAATCCAGCGTCTCGATCCTGATAGAGCGTGAGATTGATGGCGCGTCTTCAGTCATGCCTGTTCTGTTGAAATCGCCAGACACAGCAGCTCTGGATGAACTCGCGTGGCAATTGTCCGCGGCAAAAAATGATCCCCAGACAGAAGTTCGCCACATCCAGCGTCTACTGGATCACCCGCTTGCCGCTGCCCTTGCGGCGATTGCTCTGGCTGGTGGCCTATCATTCAGGACGCCAGCGCACCAATTACTTCGGCTCGTTTGCTATCTCCGCGCTTGGCTCGGCTGGGGCGATGGTCACCTATCCATTATCGGCCGTTACGACCTGCCTGACCTACGGTCCCTTTGGAGGTGACGGATCGCTTGATATCAGGATCAGCTTTGATCACCGGGTTTATGACGTTTCAACCGTTGCCAGAACAATTGTTGCGCTCGAACATTGCCTGAACCATGACATCACTGCCGAACTGAAATCGCTGCCAAAGGGATAGCCGGAGACATTTATCGGCTTGCCTTGTCCGCCCGCCTCGCCGCCACCCGCTTCATGGCTGCTGTCGCCGCCTTGTGCGCCATGCTCTCCAACCCCCAATACATGCCTTTTTCCAACGGGATCAGATTGCCTGCCACATAGACCTCCCACGCCCAGCGCGCATCACGGCCGTGGCCTCCGCGTGGAAGGAGCTTTATCGAATATTCGGATGGTGCAGATGGCTCTGTCATAAGCGAACACTGGCACAGAACACCTGCATAAACAAAGCATATCTGGATACTGACAAAGCCTGGATCAGCCTCCCGGGAGTGTAACCTTGTGCTAAAGGCTCCCATTGCGAATGCATTCGAAGCCTGTTGTTTCTGTTAAACCGATGCGTGCGATCTATTGCGCGCCGATCAGAAACTTCTTCATCACCACATCCTGCAATGTGGCCTTTCGTTCCGCGCTCATGCCATTGATCAGCCCCAGCGCTCTCTCACGCGTGACTTCGGGGGATTGGAAATCGATATAGCGCTCCAGCCGTGCGCCTTCTGCGATCACAGCGGGGTTGGTGAGTACCTTGCGCACGACAGAACGAACGAATGCAACTCGCTCGGGCGGGACTTTCGGGCTCATCATGATGATGCGGCCAAGCGCATCAATATCGGCTCGAGCATTCATCCACCATGTCTGACTTTCGTTAAGGCCGCCTTGTTCAAAGATGGTGGGCATTTCGGGTAAAAATCTTGAGCGCGCGCGCGCGATGACGGCAATCGCTCGGTTCTGCCCGCTCTTTATGTAATTGTTGGCCGATGTATCGGACACGTAGAGAGCGTCCATTTCATTGCGCGCTATTGCCAGGGAGCCTTCATTGCTGGAACGATAGCCCAGCACCGCACGGCATTTCATCACGAACGCTTCACACAGCATGGAGGCGCCATCAGACAATCCGTCTATGGGGCCGGTGGCGGGCCAGCGCACTACATCAAGCGATTTGAGATCAGCCAGACTTTTGACCGGCGATTTCGGCTCAACCAGCACGACCCACGGCGATTGACTGACTGTCGCAAGAAAATTGATCTTCGCCAGATCGTATTGCACTGTCTTGAGTTCAAACAATTGGGACATAACGGCTGCGCCACCGTTCATGATAATGATTTGCTGGCCATCATTTTCGGTTGCATACATCCGGTTGAGCGCGATCAGACCACCGACTGCACCCTGATTGTCGACAATTACGGTGTTGCCGAGTTCGTTTGAGAAATAAGGCGCCAGCAGGCGTGCATAATTATCATAGCCACCGCCGGGGCCACCACCAGCTATGAAACGAAGGGGATGGGTCTTGTAATAAGCCGAAGCATCGGCACTGCCGGGTGTTTGAGCCATGGCATTGGAAGCGCCTGCAATCAGGAAACATATCGCCTGACAGGACTTTGAAATCAGCTTGGATAGACCAGCCATGCATTCCTCCCAATTGAATTTGGATGATGATATGACGGCAGGGAGATTGCGGCAAGCCCGCGTGAAAATGCGATGAGCAGAGACTGATCAGGTACTATAGTTGTGTTCACTCATGCCTGAGCGCTTCGATTGGATCCATATGTGCTGCGCCCCGCGCCGGAAAATAACCGAAGACTACGCCTACAGCGGCGGAGAAAGCAAAGGCTACCAGCACTATCCTGGGGTCGACGACAAAGGGTATGTTCATGAAGCTTGCCGCAACAAACGCGAAACCCAGACCGAGGCCTATGCCAACTATGCCCCCGAATATTGAAAGTACAACAGCCTCGACCAGAAATTGCATGAGAACCTGACCTTCAAGCGCCCCAATAGCCAGCCGTATGCCGATTTCGCGCGTGCGTTCGGTTACAGAAACGAGCATGATGTTCATGATGCCGATGCCGCCGACCAGCAGACTGACGCCTGCAACGGCCGCCAGAAGGCCTGTTAGCATCGTGGTTGCAGCAGCCTGAGTTTCAGCGACTTGTTTCATGTCACGCACGGTGAAATCATCGCGTTTGCCCGGCGTGATATTCCGCCTTTCGCGCAGAAGGAATTCAATATCAGTTTGTACCTTTGCAGTGTCTATGCCGTCTTCTGCTGAAACGTAGATCGTGGGGATATCGCTGTTGCCGGCAATGCGTCTGTGGAATGTGCGCAATGGCATGATCACGATGTCATCCTGATCGGAGCCGAAGCTCGATTGTCCCTTGCCTTCGAGAACGCCAATGACCTCGCATGATACCTTGTTGACCCGGATTGCACGCCCGACAGGTTCACCGGAGCCAAACAGCCGTGTTCGCACAGTCGTCCCGATAATGCAGACGGCACGGCCACTTCGCAATTCTCCGTCGAGAAAGGTACGGCCGCTGTCGAGGCCCCATACCTGGGCGACAAAGTAATTGTTGTCTGTGCCACGCACCGGCGTCATCCGGTTCTCGGAACCTGATACAAGCGTCACGGCCCGCTGCGCCACGGGCGCAACAACCTGAATGCCACGCAATTGGCTGCGCAGGGCTTCGAGGTCACGAATGTTGAACGGCTTTGCATCTGAGCTGGCGCGTCCAGGACCGAATTGGCCAGGGCTCAAAAAAAGAAGATTGCTGCCAAGCCGCGACAGGTCTGCTTTTACTTTTGCTGTTGTGCCGTTGCCAATCGTCACCATTGCAATCACGGCAGCCACGCCGATGACGATGCCAAGGACGGTGAGCGACGAGCGCAAAATATTCCGGAAAATCGCCTGACGGGCAAGTCTGACAGTTTCAAGCAGCATGGGCGTGCTTCTCTCCACTTACGTCACTTGCAATCTTGCCGTCGACGAATTTGATGATGCGGCGTGCATAGTCCGCCATGTCGGATTCATGCGTCACCATGATCACTGTGATATTGTGCTCCTGATTCAATTTGGTGATCAGTTGCATGATTTCATGGCTGGTTCTGGTATCCAGATTTCCCGTGGGTTCGTCCGCGAGGAGTACGGCCGGATTGGTCACGATGGCGCGGGCGATGGCAACACGTTGTTGCTGGCCGCCTGACAACATGCTGGATACGTGGCTGGCTCTATCTTCAAGTCCCACTTGCTGGAGGGCGCGCATTGCGGCGCGGCGGCGCTCGGAAAATTTCATCCCGCGATAGATGAGGGGAAGCTCCACGTTCTCAATAGCGCTGGTTCGCGCCAGCAGATTGAACCCCTGAAACACAAAGCCGATATAATGGCGACGCAGCAAGGCGCGCTGGTCACGGCTGAGGGCGTCTGCTTCAATTCCAAGGAATGAATAGCTTCCGGACGTCGGTGTATCCAGACAGCCGATCATGTTCATGGCCGTTGATTTGCCGGAACCGGAGGGGCCCATAATGGCGACAAACTCGCCACTCTGAATTGTTAGATTAACGCCGGCCAGCGCATGCACAATCGCTTCGCCACTGCCGTATATTTTCTGAACATTCCTGAATTCAATCAATGATTGAACAGGCTTCTCATTTTCATGGTCAGTTGGCATGAGTCACCTGCGCTGTGCAGTATCGACGATAACGGCGTCGCCCGCCTGCAAATCGCCGCGTACAATTTGCGTGCGCCTGCCATCACTGGGGCCAACCGTCACGCGAACCGGCAGAGCCTGTCCGTCGCGCAGAACGAACAGTCTTGCGGCAGCGCTGCTTGCACGTTGCTGGCTCGCCGGACGAAATTGCGGTCGCGGACTGGGAAGCAGGCGATCAAGAAGCGTGCGATTTTGTGCGGGGGCTATGATTTGGGGCGGTTGAAAACGCAGCGCTTGATTGGGGACAGTCAATGCGTCTTTCAATTGTTCGACGACGATTTCCGCCGTTGCGGTCATGCCCGGCAAAAGCAGCAGGGCAGAATTGTCGGTTGTCAAGACAGCTTTATAAGTCACGACACCCTGTACGACTTCTGATCCATACCGCAGCATCCGGATTTCAGCGTCGAATTTCTTGTCGGGATAGGCGTCGACCGAGAAGGCGGCCTTTTGTGCTTCACGCACCCTCCCGACATCGGCTTCATCGACATCAACTTGCACTTCCATACGTTTCAGATCTTCAGCGATGGTGAATAAAATCGGCGCCTGCAATGAAGATGCAACGGTTTGTCCGGGATCAACCTTGCGCATCAATACGACGCCGTTGATCGGAGATGTGATGCGGGCCCGTGACAAGTTGGTTTCATCCAGACGCAGCTGGGCTTCGGACATTTCAACATTTGCGTTGGCCGTCTCTATAGCAACAACAGAGCGGTCGTAGGCCGCCTTTGCCGTGTCGAGGTCCTGTGCGGAACTCACATTATGCGCTGCAAGAGATTTCTTGCGCTCATATATCTGGCGCTTTTCGTCGAGTGAGACTTTTGCGTCCTGAACCGATGCGCGTGACGCGCTGAGGCGTGCGCGTGAATTTTCGACAGACGCCGTCAGCTTGGTCGTATCCAGTTCTGCCAGCACATCGCCCTTACGAACGGTGGAATTGAAATCCACATTCACCTGACGCAGGACACCGGACAATTCGCTGGATATGTCGACCTTGTTAGTTGGTTGCACGGTGCCAGTAGCTGTTACCCTGATTACCAGTTCTGTTTTTTCAGCGGGGGCAGTCACGAACGTATAGGGCGCCCGGTTCGTACCGGGATTGTACCAGTACCACCAAATACCATATATGGCGGCGCCCGCGACAGCAAGAATCACAATGTTCCTGGGACGGAAAATTTGTCGCACAGGGGGTGTTTTGATCCCGAGCAGAGCTTCGATTTCAACTCGTTGCTCTTTGGATGAGGTCATGTTCATGGCGCAGGCCCTAAGGCGCGTTGCGGTCACGGAACCGCGCAGCTCCTTTAAATTTTTGCTTTCAGGCGCTTGCAAACGGAAAAACTGAGTCCACTTTCCTGCAAACGCTCCAAGCCGAGGAAGAGCCGCAAAATCAGAGCACACAAAATGGCGTCGTGACTCAACCAATGGCGATTACGCTCTAGCAGGGCGTTGCACAGCCGTAATTGACAGGGATCAACGTCAAAGAACCAGTTCAGGAAAGACCGGGATCTCCCTTCTATTTTCCTGAAACCCTCGCGATCAGGGATTCAGCACCGGCATTTGTTGCCGATCCCCGCCAGGCGACAACCTGATCAGGGCGGATGAGTGCGAAATCGGCTTCGTAGAGGTCGCGCAACTTGCTGTCTGCTATAGTGACTGCATTGATGGGCATTCCCGCAACGTTCGCGGCATGGACCAGTTTATCCATACCAGCATTGTTCGCGGCCATCTGAAGCAATGTCCATTCGAAACTGAATTTGTCGTAAAGCGATGTTCCGTCCGCAAACCAGGTGTGCGGCGCGCGGCCGCCGGGGCAGGCTGTGGGATGGTAGACATTTGGGCCATCGGGTGGGGGATTTGTGCCGTCGCTCGCAATGACCTCAGAGCCGTCATAGCGCGCGCCTAATGTGAAGCCAGGAATATTAAACTCGGCGCGGGCATGTTTATTGTAATATTCGCCTGCGATACGGCGAGCTTCCTCGCCGTCCGGGGTTGCCTGCTCGAGTTCGGGTACAGCCACAAAATTGCCGAGTGAATCTGCGAAGGCGCGTGCATAACCCGTGTTGCGAACGGCGACAGCGCGCCGCTCGGTATCATAGGATTGCAGCAAGGCCTCGCCGCCATAACCTTGCAGAACCGCACTCAGTTTCCAGGACAGGTTTACCGCATCCTCAATGGCTGTGTTGTAGCCCATTCCGCCTGCGGGCGTAAAAAGATGTGCTGCATCACCGCCAATGAACGCACGACCGAGCCGCAGCTTCTCCGCGACAAGCGTGTAGCCCGCAGTCCACGAGACGCGGGACAGGATTTCCATCGGCAATTCTTTTCCCCAGCCCGTGTAAACCTGCCGCTTGGCTTCCGCGTCATCGATGAGGTCTTCATCCTGACCGGGCTTGAGCTGGAAGTGGTAGGAGAACTCCTCCTTGCCGTCGATTGCTGTCATGAACGCACGCTGCTCGGTATTCACGGTTACGTTCATCCAGGCTGGCGGGTTAGGCATCTGTTCATAATAACTTGGGCATTTGAGATAGATCGCATACATGCGCCCACCCATGAACTCACGCTGCCGGCCACTCTCCCCAGCCAATGAAACGCCCATCTGCTTGCGGACGAGCGAGCGTCCACCATCGGCGCCGACAATGAACCTGGCGCGAGTGACCGTTTGTGGCCCGCCATTCAAAGGTTCGGTCACGCAGTCCACATGCGTCCCATGGTCGGTATAACCAATAAACCGGGTTTCAAAACGAATTGTGTTGGTTGGATATTTGCGCGCGTGTTTCAGCAGCACCTGTTCGACAAATTTTTGCGAGACGCGATGGGGCAGTTCTGCTGCGCTCCATGAACCCGACAGACCCTTGATGAGTTCCTTGGCGTCCTTGGCGGTTGGCAGGCTGAACCGCGCCAGCTCGTATTTTGAAACCCGTGTGAAATAAGCAATATCTGGCGGATAATCGGGCGGCATGCCCATGGCGCGGATTTCGTCGGCAAAGCCATGGCGGCGATAATGCTCCATGGAGCGGGCCTGAGTTGCATTGGCCTGCGGGTTGAATGCAGTGGTCGATTTAGTGTCGACCAATGTGGCATGCACGCCTCTGCGGCCAAATTCATTTGCCATCATCAGCCCGCAAGGGCCGCAGCCAACAATGAAAACGTCTGTTTCCCGCAGTATGCTCATTTCATTCCACCCTGCCTGTGTGCCGTTGCATAGTCTGGCGGGGGATCATGAGCAAGAGGCGATGCAGGTCTAGCGGCGATCACGCTGCCAGAAGCGCTTGACCCGCTTGAAGGAATTGAACTGGTCGATCAGCCCGGCATCGGCTTCCGCATGACCTCGGGCTGTCCAGCC
>CAMDKB010000090.1 GCA_945901195.1 Rhizobium sp. Q54 | reverse complement strand
TAGGATGCAAACAAACACAAACCGATTTTTGCCGCGATCGGCCAGTTCACCGGCATGAGCAGAAATATGTATATTGCTGTCAGGATAAGCAAGACCACAGGCGCAACTGCGCGCGCAAAAAGAAAACTCGTTTCAGCTTTGGGGCCACGATAGCCGGCCATGGCGAGGCGCATTTTTGCCTCCTCAGTGCCGAGGTATTTTTTCAAATCAAAATCTTCGACCAGCTGCCGCATGAATGGCTTGGACTCAGACCGTAGCGTCGTCTTGGTCTGCTTTTGCGAAAGTTTTTCGCGCTCTCTTTGCCTGATCTTGTCGCGTTCGACAGCGACCGACTTCATACGCTTGCCAAGAGTGTCGGTTTCAAGAAGCGGCATTGTGAATGTAAGAACAGCAGCTGCCGCAGCAATCGCGATAGCGATCGTCAGTATGAACTGTCCGTCAATTGCCTGGCTGCTTAACGAGCTAAACATGCGTCACCCGTTCAGATATCGAAGGAGATCATTTTGCGCATCGACATCACGCCGATGAACATCCAGAATCCGGAAACAGCCATGACCATTCTGCCAGAAGGGGCGAGCCAGAGAATTTCCATATATCGTGGGCTTGAAAGATAAACCATCCCGGACACGATGAAGGGAAGAGAGCCGATAATTCCGGCCGACGCCTTCGCTTCTGAAGACATAGCTTGAATTTTCATTTCCATTTTTTTTCTGTCACGCAACACGCGCGACAAGTTGCCCAATGCTTCCGACAGGTTGCCACCGGCCTTCTGCTGAATGCTGATGACGATGGAAAAAAAGTTGGCCTCTGCTGTCGGGATACTTTCTGGAAGCCGCTCAACCGCCTCGCTCATCGTGAGGCCCAGCGTCTGCGCTTCCACGATGCGGCGGAACTCTGTCCTGACGGGTTCTTCAGCTTCTGAAGCGATGATGCGCAAGCAATCACCAAGCGGCAAACCCGCCTTGATGCCGCGAATAATCACATCAACAGCGTTGGGAAACTCGTTGATGAATTTCTTGATCCGCCGCTTGCGCTTGAAACTGACCAGCCAGTTCGGGAAACCAAATCCGCCAATCGCGAGTCCGGAAATTCCGTAAATTGGGTTGTACGTCAGTATGAACATCAAGAAGCCCGCGACGAGCCCGGCAACAATCGAAATTGTGTAGTACTTTGATCGTGTCCATGTGAGGCCCGCTTGCGCCATGCGAGTTTCGAGAGAAATGCGCTTTTTACCGCCCTTGTTCTCGAGGTCCTTGATGCTGTCGGCAATCTGTCGCCGGCGGGTCGCAAGTTCCTGGGATCTGTCGTTGGCTTGAGCTTTTCGTCCCGTGCCTCGGATGAGTGCTGCCTGTCGCTGTTCGCCGCGAATGCTACCGGTGAGGTATGGCTTCATAACAAATGCAACCGCAACGATAGCCAACGCTGCAAGAGCAAGTAGTATGATCTGATTGCTTTCCATAACGCCTATTCCTCACTAAGTCCGGTCTTAGAAAGCTACCCGCGATCGTCTGCTACTTCTGCTGAATCGAGAGCTGCAGCAAGCCGTTGTTCTTCGCCGTAATATCTCGCCCTGTCCCAGAATTTCGGGCGCCCCAGTCCAGTGGACCGGTGTCTTCCGATGAGCTTTCCGTTAGCGTCCTCACCGAGAATTTCATACACAACGACATCCTGGGTTGTGATGACGTCGCCTTCCATGCCGACTACTTCGGTGACATGGGTAATTCGGCGTGACCCGTCTCGCAAACGAGCGGCCTGTACGATGACGTCGACAGAAGAAACGATCATATCGCGTATGGTGCGCGAGGGCAGCGAAAATCCCCCCATCGTGATCATCGATTCAAGACGTCCGAGCGCTTCACGTGGCGAGTTGGCATGGAGCGTTCCCATGGAACCATCGTGGCCGGTATTCATGGCCTGAAGCAGATCGAAGGCCTCAGGTCCGCGCACTTCGCCGACGATAATGCGTTCGGGTCGCATACGCAGGCAGTTCTTAACCAGATCGCGCATGGTGATGGCGCCGGATCCTTCAAGGTTGGGTGGTCGCGTCTCGAGGCGGACGACATGGGGTTGTTGCAATTGAAGTTCGGCCGCGTCTTCGCAGGTGATAATGCGTTCGTCGAGGTCGATATAGTTTGTCAGGCAGTTCAGGAGTGTTGTTTTCCCCGAACCTGTACCGCCGGAGATCAGGACGTTACAACGGACACGACCAATGATCTTCAACACTTCGGCGCCAGCAAAGGAAATCGAGCTGTATTTGACGAGATCATCAAGGGTCAGCTTTTCCTTGCGGAATTTACGAATCGTCAAGGCGGGCCCGTCGAGGGCAAGCGGGGGCGCGATGACGTTCACACGCGAGCCGTCGGCGAGGCGGGCGTCGCATATCGGCGATGAATCATCGACCCGGCGGCCTACCTGGCTCACGATGCGTTGGCATATGTTCATAAGCTGAGCGTTATCGCGGAAGCGAACGCTTGTGAGCTGAATCTTGCCGTTCACTTCGATGAAGGTCTTGGCTGCACCATTCACCATGATGTCAGCGATGTCATCCCGACCCAACAAGGGCTCCAGCGACCCATAGCCGAGAACGTCGTTACAGATATCGTCGAGCAATTCTTCCTGCTCGGCAATCGACATGATGACATTCTTGATCGAGATGATCTCGTTGACGATATCTCGAATTTCTTCCCGCGCGCTCTCGGTATCAAGTTTGGAGAGCTGTGACAAATCGATCGCTTCGATAAGCGCGCCGAAGATCATGCTCTTGGTAATGAAATATTCGTCGGACCGTTGGGTGGGCTGGCGGTCTTCCGCGGTGGTGACCGGCACTGGCTCCATAGCCTTGGGGGCTGGTGCAGCCATTGGCGTTGCCGCCGCTGGTGTGGGAGCGCGATTGGGCGCAGGCGCCTGAGTGGGGGCCGGTCTTGCAGCGGCGCCTGTGCCGGTCGTCGACCTTTTGCCAAACATATGGATTCAACCTCAACAGTTCTATTCGGTTACATTTCCCAGCGGCGAAAAACTACGCTTTGCTTCTGCGAAATTTCGATACCAGGGGTTGCAACAATCCGCGCTTGGGTGCCCGAACTTCCGTCCTGCCCAGTAAAGAGGATGCTACCTCGTCGATGGTTTCACTAACCTTACTTCTGGCATCAACTTCCGATAGCATTTGCCCATTGTTTGCTGCGGTACCAAAGAGCTTGGGATCAAAGGGAACCACGCCAATGGGATCGACCTCCAGCGCCTTGGCAAAATCCACGACGGCGATTTCAGGGCGTTTTGGTACGCCAATCATATTCATCACCAGCTTGGGGCGAGAATCATTCGGCCTTGCAGTGCGCAGTGAATCCATCAGGTTTTTCGTATTCCGCAAACTCGCAAGGTCTGGCGATCCCACGATGATCACATCATCTGCCCCCACGAGCATGCGTCGTGTCCAGGCTGTCCAGACGTGAGGTATATCGAGGATGATGATCGGAGTAGATGAGCGAAGAAGGTCCATCAAACCATCAAACGCTGTTTCAGTAAAATCGTACATTCTGTCGAGCGTTGCCGGCGCCGACAGGATGCCTAATTTTTCGGTGCATTTCGACATCAATCGATCAAGCATGTTCGCGTCAAGTCGTTCTGGCGAGAACACTGCGTCGGCTATGCTTTGCGGTGGATCCTGATTGAAATCCAGACCAGCAGTTCCAAATGCAAGATCCATGTCGACTATGATTGTCGCCATATCAGCGTTGCGTGAGAGAGACCATGCAAGATTGTGTGAGATCGTTGAGGACCCCGTGCCTCCTTTTGATCCAGTTACCGCGATCACTCTGCCGAGCGCAGTCGTCCCTGGTGTCGCGTATAGTTCTGACAGAGACTTGATAAGAGAAATCCTGTCGATCGGGGCCACGAGATATTCACTGACACCGCGAGATACCAATTCGCGGTACAGCATTATGTCATTGTTGCGACCGATAATGACAACTTTGGTGCCTGGATCACAATATTCAGCGAGTGAATCAAGTTGCTCTACCAGTGTTTCGCGGTTGGCGTTGCTCTCGATCAAGATCAGATTCGGCGTTGGCGCGGTGCTATAAGCCTCAAGAGCGGCGGCGGCCCCGCCAGTCTGGACCTTGACATGTACCTTGATCAACCGGCGATCCGCAGCGACTTGCTCGATGAGTGTCGCCGTCTCGGTTGTTTCGCAGAAGGCTTGAATGGATATGCGTGGTAACGGCGCGATTTGAATGGTCGCGCTGTCAACATCTTCCGTATTGTAAGTGTCAGCATCCATTTGCATTAGTTACCTCCCACCGAGCCAATGCTGCTGTTCTGAACTTTCCAGTTTGTTCCTGGATCGGAGCCTTGACGAACCTTCTGAATCGCACGCATGCGAATCTTGACGTCAGCCGGGTTCTCGCCCCGCGGTCCGGCGAGATCGCGAGGATTGGCGACCTGTACGGCCAACATATTTTGATAAGAGCAGCCGTAATTCCAATATTGCTTGTTTTCCCACGTATGGAGGGAGCTTGCCGAAGCCATATCGTCCGGCCATTCGCCGCATTGGGTGGCTACTTTTGCTTTCAGCCCGATGAAGGATAACCGAACTGCCGAGGCGGAATTTGGGTCTGCCACATTATAATTGCCTACTCGCACATGACCGCTCAAGCCGCTTCTGGATAGTGCGCTGCGGATTGAATTGACCGCACCTTCATGCCGCCCGGTCTTGCCACCTTGCGGCAACATGATTGTAATGGGGCCCTGACCACGTTCACGATAGAGCGTTGCGAAATCGATGATCCTGCTCTTGTCGCCTTCGTCGAGGCGCCCGCCATTGGGAAACAAATCGATGGAGTGCGGTGCGTCGGCCAGCACAATCGGGTGTCGTTGTTCCACCGTGTCGGGAATTACCGAGGCTGTGGTCGCGAGCCGATCTACCTTTCCACAAGCTGTCAAGCCCAGGGGAATGAATGCAAGCGCGGCGATTCGGATCAGCCGAACAGAGGTTGAGCCACTTCTAAAATTTGGCATGGATTTGAACTTTCCAATTTTACGCATGACTGTCTCGCGCGGGGTCAATCGTTGATGAAGCCAACCTGGCCGCGGAACGTGCGGACAAGATGCGGGTTTGAAGTCGTCGAATAGATCTTGTTGACGCGACCAAGTAGCCAAGATTGAGGATCGGTCGCATCCATCAGGCCATCTGTCGGCCGCGAAAGTTCCGATGGTGCCACCGGCTTGGATATATAGGGCGTCACAATGATCATCAGTTCTGTTTCTTCACGAAGATAGTCGCGCGAACGGAACAATGTTCCGAGGACCGGGAGGTTCATCAATCCTGGCAGACCGTTGATCACTTGACGACTCTTGGTCTGAATCAAACCGGCCGTTGCGATCGATGCGCCTGAAGGCAGTTCCACGCTGGTCTCGTTCTTGCGTGTGCGCATGGCCGGAATGTTGCCGAACGCAAGAGATACAACTGTTGTCGGATCAATTTCGGTAACTTCGGTTGCAACACGCAGCAGGATGCGTCCTTCAGATACGACAACTGGGGAGAAATTGAGCGTGACGCCGTATGGTTTGAAATTTACGCCCAGGGTACAAACGGCACCTGTACACGTTGATCCGCTCGGCACCGGCAATTCGCCGCCGGCTGTGAATTTGGCGGTTTCACCGGATATCGCTGTCACAGTGGGCTCGGCCAAAATGCGTGCGACACCATTGCGTTCAAAGGCACGAATTTGCGACGCGAGTGCGTTTGAGCCGAGGTTTCCACTCAAAGTCGCCAACGTCTGCGACGGAGGAACCGGATTGATGGAAAGCGGATTGTCGAGTTTCACCGAGCCCCATTTTCCAGTGATATCATTGACGGTAAAGCCGAGCTGCTTGACGACCTGCCGTTGCACCTCGATGATGCTCACCTTCAGCATCACCTGGTCTCTGCCGCGAATAGTCATGGAATTAACAACCTTGCTATTGTCCTGACCGTTGGCTCCACCACCGCCAACAAAGCCTGACGCTATGTCCATAGCCTTTTGAGCATCACCAGCGCTTTCGACAGCCCCGGTCAGGATGATCGTATCATTGACGGTCCGAAGCATAACCTCTGAACGCGGCAAAGCGGTCTTCAAAATTCTGTCGAGTTCCCCGATGTCCCGGCCGACGAGAATTTCAATCCGGGCGATCTGAACTCCAGCCTTGTCCATCGCAAAAATCGTAGTCTGGCCGCCCGCCATTGCGATCACATAGAGATTGCGCGGCGAGCGCACGACAGCGTTGGCGATTTTCGGATTTCCGACAAAAATCTCAGCGGCATCCTTGGGGAGATTGACAATGACTGATTTTCCAACGCCGATATTCAGGCGGCTGGTTGTCCCGCCTTCCTGGTTGGCCTGATTGTCGTGAGCACGTTGCGCGTAGGCCGGGGCGACAAAGCGCTCGCTGATCGCCATGGCAGAAAGCATGCATGCCATTGCCACGCCAGTGCGAGCGATGATTACTGGGTACGACTTCATTTCACAACTCCTCAGCCCCGGGGGCTCAATAAGACAGACGCTCACTCAACGCTGATTGACACTCGTTTGGATGCCGAACCGAACAATAGTCAGGCCCGCAGAGGGCTCGGCAGAATTGTCAGAAGGCGCATCCTGGCTTTGATTTGCGTCCAGCATGCTGCGCAATACGAGAGACAGTTGGCCGACACGTTGAGCCAGAACTATCTGCTCAGATTGTCTTGGAGTGAGCTCCAGCGTGGCATTCGAGCCGACAACGACGCGTTCATTGTTTTTCTCTTCGATACGCTGACCGATGGCGAGAATACGAATGTTGCGAAGAATGGTCTGGCTTTGAAATGCGTTTTCTCCCTCGCCAGCGCGTGTGGTGCGGATGACGTCAACGCGGTCATTGGGGAGAATGAATCCGCCAGCTGATGTGGAGCCGGTGCTGTCAATATTGATAGCCACAGCGCGTGACCCCGAAGGAAGAATGGCGGACAGGAATCCAGCGTTTGGTCCCTTGACCAATTTGCTTCGCCGCAGCGGCTCTCCAGCGAAGAACTGTGCACGCGCTACAGAGCCCTTGATTTCGTCAAGAGCTTCCGGCTCTTTCGATTTAAGGATCATGCCTTCATTTGTATTTGTGCGGGGCCATGAGGACCAGGCAAGATCAAGATCCTGAACCTGAGTGCCCAAGGGAATCTCTTTGGCCGCAGTGAGGACTTGTTCGAGGTCTGTCCTTTCAACCGGTGCGGCAGTCTTTACAACTACGGGCTGAATAGGTTTCGACCGGTTCGTGAGCACGAACACACCACCGAAGGCGAAAAGTGCGATAGCGCCGGCGACGATCTGATTTGTTTTCATGACTGACAAATTTCGCTACTCGATCCCTTGCGTGGGAACATCTGGAATTAATCAGGTAAAGGTCAAATTAAGGTTAATCGATCGTGTCTCATTTGAATTCATTCGCATTCAGAGGTGATCAATAATAGGACAGCAGGGAAATGACGGGTATGTTTTTCGCTGGATTTTAAAAGAAAGACCCCAGTCTGGAAGTCCAGCTGGGGCATATTGGTCGATTTGATCACCAAGTCCTGATTTGAGTCTTATGCGCCAGCGAGGGCCACAGATATTTGACTTGCCGGGTAAAAACATAGAGCGGACGCCGCGAGAGCAACGCCATAGGGAATTCCGCCTTTGGGCCGGTGAAGCCTTTCAGCCCAGGCCGCGCCTTTCAGGAACGAGGCGAGTTTGAATCGCCGGAAGGCGAGCAGAAAGATTGTGAGAAGTCCTCCGAAGATTGAAGCAATCGCGAGATAGGGCAAGATCAGCGACCAACCCATCCATACTGCCGTGACGGACACGAGTTTAGCGTCGCCGCCACCAACCCAATTCATGGCGAACATGCCAAAGGTGATCAAAAGCACCAGAAGGCCGCACCCAAGACTCCACAGCAGGGTTTCCATGGGCATTTTCGTATAATAGGCCATGCCCAGAAATGCGGCGAGAAGTGTCGCAGAGAGAATGTTGGAAATCCTCATGGTCATGAGATCTGAAATCGCTGCAGTCAGCATGATGAGCGGGAATATATAAAGTGCAGCGGCTTGAATCATGATTTCTGTCCGTATCGGTGAGATGGGCTGCAGCAGGAGATAATGGATAACTTCTTAAATTTCGTTAACTCTGAAGACGGCTCATGCAAAAACGGCCTCGCATAGCGAGGCCGCTCAGGAAAGAATTCTGCAAGAACGAGCTTGCGAACTCGCTCAGCCGTTATTAGCTGAGCTTGCTCGACACTTCGTTGAACTTGGCAGAGAGGCCGGTGCCGACGGCGGTGACGGCGCTGATGATGACGACGCCGATGAGGCCGGCGATCAGGCCGTACTCGATGGCGGTCGCGCCGGATTCGTCATTGGCGAAACGTGCAAAAATGTTTTTCATAACTTGCTCCTTAGCTCCAACTGACAGGTCCGGGACGTTTGTTTGTTTGTCGCCGGATGAGGAGAACATAGGGTTCGATCATTTCAAGGTCGTTAATTTTGGAACGTCACAAGCCAATTTTTTGCGGTTTTATTCGGCTGGTTAAAGGGATGTAAATGTTGGAAAGAATCCCGGAAAGATGTGTCATTTCGAGATGCCGTAGTTACAACTGCAGTTGATTTGGCGATAATGCATTCAACCTCCATTGATTTAGTCTTCGTTCACCATTTTCATCCATAAATTGGATACTTCAACATTGATAAGAGTGATGTGATGTCTCGTGAATGTAATGGAACTCAAATAAAGAGTATTGCGCGCCGCATTGCAAGCGCTCTTGTGGTCTCTGTTACTATGGGCGCAGCGCCTGCACTTGCGACCGATACTATCGAGGTTGTCCTCGATCAAGCCAAGGTCCTGCAACTTCCACTTAATACGTCTACTGTTATTGTAGGAAATCCAATCATAGCTGATGTGACCATGCTCCGGCGCACCAATCAGATGGTGCTGACCGGCAAGGGCTATGGGCAGACCAACATGATTGCGCTGGATGCGGAAGGCAATGCGGTTGGTGAGTCTGTCGTGAAGGTCTCAGGCAGCACGCATGGTCTTGTCGTGCAACGTGGCATGGCCCGGGAGACATATTCCTGCGCGCCGCGCTGTCAGCCGACTGTCAATCTAGGTGATGATACCGGCTATCTCGGGCAGGTCAGCGGACAAATCAGGTCCAGGGCAGCGGCTTCTGCTGCGCGTTAATCGCCTTAATTGAGGCGCTTGATCGAGGTTTTGTGCCCGGTAACCGGCTATAAACGATTTTGCCATAACCTACGAAGTAGCGCGTGCTGCGGGCCGTCGTGCCTGCGCCTGTGTTTGTGGAGTGAGTTATGTACGGATCGAACACGAGACAGTCTGGCCTTTCGCGATCTTTGAGTGGAGTTTACGCCATTGCGGTGCGTTACTTCAGGGATACCGAGGGTGCAACGGCGGTTGAATTCGCACTTGTGTCGGTGCCATTCCTTGGCCTTCTTTTCGCAATTTTCGAGACCGCGTTCGTCTTCTTCACGGCTCAAACTGTTGAGGCTGCAACTGCAGAAGCCGCTCGCCAGGTCATGACCGGGCAGGCCAAAGCGCTCGCTGGCCAGACCGCTACGACATTCCGGAATAGTTACATCTGTTCGCCTGTCGCGCCGATGGTGCGTATCTTGCCCAGCTATATAGATTGCAGCACGATTGTAGTGGACGTACGTGTGGCGACCAACTGGAGCACTTCTGATCAGTCGAAATCGTTCATGTCCGATGCAACAAACTCTTATTGCACGGGTAACGGCAGCGATGTGATTGTTCTTCGTGTTGGCTATTATATGCCGGTCTATCTTTCGGTCTTGTCAATGAATGGATTGGGACTGGGGCAGACGTCTAAAGTGACGTCTGGTCTGACCAACAACAAACACCTCATTGTTGCAACATCAGTGTTCCAGAACGAACCTTTTCCAACAGCAACACATGCGTGCTGAGCTCATTTCTCCTATCCAGGCGAGAACAACATGTGGATAAATCATTTTCATCTGCGGATCGAACGCGGGGTTGGGTTGCGTGAGCAAATTCGTCGCTTTGGCGGGATGGGGCGGGACAAGAAGGGCATTGCGGCTGTTGAATTTGCCTTGATTTTGCCGTTCATGATGCTGCTCTATCTGGGGACAGCGGAGTTGACCTACGGCCTCATGGCCAATCGTAAAATGACGTTGGCGGCACGTACGCTGTCTGATCTGGTTGCGCAGCAGAACGATACAACAAGCGCGACCCCAGGCCGGATTACAGACGCAAAACTGACAACAATTTTCACTGCTGCAAATGCGATCATGGCGCCGTTCACTGCAACGCCCCTCAAGTTGGCGGTTTCCAGTATCGGCTTCACGCCTAATACCGCTACACCACCGGTTTATACGGCAAGAACCCAGTGGACGGCTATCTCCAACACGGGCACGCCGCGTCCTTGCAGTGTGAATCTTACGTCTGTAGCGAATACGTCCCATCCAAGTTCGACGACCATGCCTGCAGGCTTGTTCGGCGCGGGAACTGTGATCGTTGCTGACGTCAGCTATGATTTTACGCCGCCGTTCAGCGGCACTCTGTTCTCATGGACTCAAAGCGGGTGGGGTCAAGCTGCAAAAAGTTCGATTACCTTTACGCAGAACACCTATATGAAGCCGCGCTCGGTGGATACTGTCACCTATAACCCGACGACGGCGGTGGCGGGGCGGACCAAATGTCCATAGGGTCAGGCGTCCAGCCGTAACTCATCAAGTCGCTAAAGACATAAAAAGGCTCCGTCACTTGAAATGTGATGGAGCCTTTTTTCTGTTCAGATTGTCTGGTTGTATTCGCCGACGTCCTTGTTTTCACGGATAATGGCATCTACTGATTTGAACATCGCGCGCATGTTGGCGTCGCTGGCCGGGCTTTCAACGACAACAACGAGTTCGGGTTTGTTGGATGAGGCGCGCACGAGACCCCAGGTTCCATCTTCCACCATGACGCGAACGCCGTTGACAGTGACAATGTCGGTGATCTTCTGTCCGATCAGCGGCAGTCCCCTGGCGACCATATCCTGGAAGCGTGCGGTGACGACATCGACGATGCCATATTTCTTTTCGTCGTCGCAATGGGGAGACATGGTGGGCGAACCCCAGGTCTTCGGCAATTCATTATAAAGATCAGCCATGGTCTTTCCGGGATTGCGGTCGAGCATGTCAATCACATGAATGGCAGTGAGAATGCCGTCGTCATAGCCGCGGCCAACGGGCGCGTTAAAGAAAAAGTGGCCGGATTTTTCAAAGCCGGCAAGCGCCTTGAGATCTGTAACACGCCGCTTGATATAGGAATGGCCGGTTTTCCAGTAATCGGCCTTTACACCGCGTTCGCGCAAAACGGGATCGGTCGCGAACAGGCCGGTCGATTTTACATCCACCACGAATGTCGGGTTGGGGTAGATCTTTGACAAATCGCGGGCAAGCATAACTCCGATCTTGTCAGCGAAGATTTCGTCACCGTTGTTGTCGACAACGCCGCAACGGTCGCCGTCGCCATCAAAACCGAGGCCGATGTCGGCGCCTGTTTCGCGCACCTTGTCGGCCATGGCGTGCAGCATTTTCAAATCTTCGGGATTGGGATTGTAGCGCGGGAAATTGTAGTCGAGGTTCACATCAAGCGGCACAACTTCGCAACCGAGCGCTTCGAGCACCTGCGGCGCAAAGGCGCCCGCTGTGCCATTGCCACAGGCTGCGACGACTTTCAGCTTGCGCTGGATCCCGGGACGATTGGTAAGATCGGCGATATAACGGGCCGGAAAATTCTCGACGAAACGATAAGAGCCGCCATCGGCATATTTGAAACGGCCTTCGAGTACGATGTCGCGGAGACGGCCCATTTCATCAGGGCCAAAGGTTACCGGGCGTTGCGCCCCCATCTTCACCCCGGTCCAGCCGTTGTCATTGTGAGAGGCTGTAACCATGGCGACAGCGGGCACATCCAGTTCGAACTGGGCGAAATAGGCCATTGGCGACAGGCAGAGCCCGATGTCGTGGACTTTCACGCCCGCTGCCATAAGTCCCGTGACGAGCGCGTATTTGATGGAGGCGGAATAGGAACGATAGTCGTGGCCGGTTGCAAGTTCCGGTTTGACACCCATTTCGTGCAGCAGCGTCCCAAGGCCGAGACCCAGCGCCTGAACGCCCATCAGAT
>CAMDKB010000089.1 GCA_945901195.1 Rhizobium sp. Q54 | reverse complement strand
ATTTTCTCTACGCAAGATTGGGCAGCTATCGTGGGATAAATCCTATTTCCAGCGCATGCGGTATAGATCAGCCCCGTAGGTGTTGAGGGAACCCTTGTCCACCTCAAGATCCTTCGTATGCACGAACACATCGGGTTTGGTTGAGAATGGCAGCACATAGGCGAGGCGGTTGGCCTTGTCGAACAGCCGGCCGTAAATCTCCTTGCGCTTGTTTTCGTCGACCGTCTCCACCCCCTGTTTCTCCAGTTCGATGATCTCTGCATCGCGCCAGTAATCGCGCGAACCGCCGTTAAAGTAAAAGTCCGCTGTAGCAGATGCATCAGGGAGACCGCCAGACGTCCACTGGCCCACGAGGATTTGCAGCTTTCCGGCAATCTGGTTGGTCCGGTAGGCTCCAAATGTCAGCTGCTGCACGCTGGCGCGTATGCCTGCCATGCGCAATGCTCCGGCAATGGCGATGGCTAAATCGTGAGAGCCGGGGGTTGCTGATATCTCCACAGAAAATCCCTTGGGATACCCCGCTTCGGTCAACAGCTTGTGCGCTGCCGCGGGATCATAGGGGTATGGCCTTACGCTGCCAGCGCATCCCCGCTGGATGGGAAAGCAAAACATGTCCCAGACTTTCGCTTCAGCGCCACCGGGAACCACATTTTTCGCAATAAGCTCCCGGTCCAGGGACTGCACGAGCGCCTGCCGGACCCGAGGGTCGGTCAGCGCCTTGTTTCCCGAGCGGCCCACAGCATCCATGGTCATGTAATGGAAGGTGATGGCCTGTGTCGCCGTCACCGCGAAAGCCGGATTGCGTTGCAGCAACTCGACCTGATCGCGCTCTGCGACGTGCAGAAGATCGACGCCATTTGTCAGCAATTGGGCAATCTGCGTCTGCATGTCCGGGATAGGCATGGCTTCCACACGCCCGATGACGCCCGCTGGTTTGCAGTCGGTCGCGTGCTGATAATTGGCGTTGCGCTCCAGCACCGCGCCGCGCGTGGAATCCAGGGAGATTACTTTGTACGGCCCTGTGCCAACGGGAGTTTTGCGACCGAAATCCCCGGGATCGGCATAGGAAGCATGTAATTTGTGCGGCAATACGTGCCCGCCAAAGGCCAGCCGAAGCGGCAGCATGGGCGTTAAATATTTCGCAATGACGCGCAGCCGGTGCGTATCGATTTTCTCCGCGCGGTCCATCCATGCAAAATTTGCGGCGAAACGGTATTTGCTTTTGGGGTCAACCAGCCAGTTGAGTGTGTAAACAGCGTCATCTGCTGTCAAATCGCTGCCGTCATGGAATTTGACGCCTGTCCGCAGTGTCAGTTCCAGCGTTTTTTCGTCAATCATTTTCCAACTGGTCGCGAGCTGCGGCTTGATCTGACCGTTGCTCTCGTCAAAGCACAGCAGCGAATCGAAGACCGCCGAAGACAACAGCCCCGTCTCGGGCTTTGGATCATCGTAAAGCACCGCCGTAAAAACCGGATCGACGAGCGCGACGCGCAGCGTGTCACGCGATTTCTGGGCAAGGGCGGGAACGCAGGCAATCACCGCGCCTGAAGCCAGCGCGCACACAGCCATCCGCCAGGGCCGGAACATTATGCTTGCCATCGAATGCCTCCATTGCCTCATCTTCGATGGGCAACCCTATTACCAATGGCCCGGCTGTCAACGTCCGTCTTTGGCAATCCGCGAGTCTGTTTGCGGGGCTCACACCCTGTGTTATGTCACCGCCAACAATTTCAGGGGAAACCTCATGGACGATCACAAGCCAGCTCACACCGGCATCGGCGAACCAGTCCGGCGCAAGGAAGATCTGCGCCTGATCACCGGAAATGGCATTTATGCGGACGATATCCCGGCCAAATCCCCCTTGCATGCGGTCTTTGTCCACGCCACCCATGCCCATGCGCGCATCAAGAACATTGATGTGATGGCGGCGCGGGCTGTTCCCGGCGTTGTCGCCGTTTTGACGGGGGCCGATGCGTTGGCTGATGGCCTGAAGGCTGTGCCCCATTCCACCGGCAATTCGTTTACCGGGACGGACGTGCCATTGAAAAACATCGATGGCTCCGAGCGGCTCGTCGTTCCCCATCCCGCTTTCGTGACCGACATTGTGCGCACAACTGGTGAAGTTGTCGCTGTGGCGCTTGGCGAGACTATTTATGCGGCGCGCGATGCGGCTGAAAGGGTGATCATCGAGTGGGAGCCCCTGCCCGTAGTGACGCGCTCATTCGATGCCGTGAAACCAGGCGCCCCACAATTGTGGGAGGCTATCCCCGGCAACGTCTCGCTTGATTCAGAAGTTGGCGACAAGGCGGCGACGGAGGCCGCGTTCGCCAAAGCCAGGCATGTGGTCAGCTTTTCCACCTGGATCAATCGCGTTACCGGCGTCCACATGGAGCCGCGTGCAGCACTCGCCGAATACGATGCGAAAAACAGCTCCCTCACGCTGCACGCCTCACTCGGTATGGGCGTCATCATTTTCCGTCAGGAAATTGCAGGTGCGATGGGCATGGAGCTCGACAAGGTTCGAGTCGCAGCGCCGCTGGACGTGGGCGGCAATTTTGGGACCCGCAATGCCACCAATCCCGAATATGTCATCATTTGCTGGGCCGCAAGGAAACTGGGCCGTCCGGTGAAGCACGTGTGCGAGCGTACCGAAGCCTTCCTTACAGATTATCAGGGCCGCGACCTTTACGTGGAAACCGATCTGGCGCTGGACGAGAATGGAAAATTTCTCGCGATCCGCAGCACCAATCTGTCCAACATCGGCGCACATACGACGTCTTTCGTCGCCCTGAACAAAGGCGTGCAATTGATGAGCAGCGTCTATGACGTGCCTTGCGCATTTGTGCGCGGCAAGGCTGTACTCAGCAATACGCCTTCGACAATACCATATCGAAGCGCTGGCCGTCCGGAGGTCATCTATGTCATCGAACGCATGATCGATATTGCGGCGCGCGAATGCGGCTTTGATCGCGTCGCATTGCGGCGCAAGAATCTGATTAAGCCAAGACAGCAGCCCTATACCAACCCCATCGGCATCAAGTATGACAATGGCGACTATAGCGCGACGATGGATACAGCGTTGGGCCTGGGCGACTGGAAAGGCTTTGCCGCCCGCAAGCGCGAGGCGAAAAAGCGCGGCAAGTTGCGCGGCATCGCTGTCGCCAATTATGTCGAGACTACAAGCGGTTTTCCGCGTGAGCGCGCGGATGTGACTGTGCTGCCCGATGGCAAGGTCGATGTCGTCATCGGCACGCAGGCGACCGGACAGGGACACCAGACCAGCTTCTCGCAATTGATCTGCGAATTCCTCGGCGTGCCATTCGAGCAGGTGCAGATTCGCTATGGCGACACGGCCTTTGTGAAGGCTGGTGGCGGTTCCCATTCTGGCCGGTCCATGCGCTTTGGCAGCGTGGTGATATATGAATCCGCCCTCGAGATAATCGAGAAAGGCAAGAAGATTGCCGGCGCGATGCTGGAGGCGGATGCTGGCGACATCGAATTCAAGGCGGGACGCTTTTCGATCAAGGGTACGGACCGTTCGCTCGGGCTGTTTGATGTGGCAGCCGCCGCGCAGACAAGCAAAGCGCCGAAGGAAGTGCGCGGCCCGCTCGGCGCCTTCTGTGACAAGACGACCATCGGACTTGCCTATCCCTATGGCTCACACACGTGTGAAGTCGAGATCGATCCCGATACGGGTGTGCTGGAAATCATCAAATATGTTGCGGTCGATGATGTAGGCCGCGCCGTCAATCCCATGATTCTGCATGGGCAGACGCAGGGCGGCATCGTCACCGGCCTGGGACAGGCGCTCATGGAACAATGTTATTACGACCCCAAGGACGGGCAGATGATAACGGCTTCGTTCATGGACTACGCCATGCCGCGCGCCGACAATTTCCCGATGTTCACGACTGAGTTAAGTGAAGTTCCCTCCGTCAATCACCCCCTCGGCTTCCGCCCCGGCGGCGAAGGTGGCACGACGCCCGCGTTGGGATGCATGGTGAACGCCATCTGCGACGCCTTGCAGGATTATGGTGTTCGCCACATCGATATGCCCGTCACGTCGCAGAAGATATGGGCCGCGATGCAGAAGAAATGACAAACCTGGACTGCATTGACTTTATCAGGATGGGCCGCAAAGCTCATTTCAAGCAGTAGATAATATTCTGGAGGAAACATGGCGTCGGAAATCAAGGTCACAAAGCGCGACGGGAACATTCTTGCAATTGCGCTGAATGCGCCGGCTGCTGGGAATGCGCTTTCGGCGGAGATGGCTATCGACGTCACCAAAGCGCTGGCGGATATTGATCCTGAAACGCGCGCAGTATTGTTTACCGGTGAAGGCTCCGATTTTTGCGCCGGTCGCCGCGCGACCATGCCGCCGCCCGGTAGCCGCAAGACAGCGTTGGAGTTGAAGGCCCTGATCGCCGATCCTGTGCTCGACTTTTACGAAGTGTTGCGCAATGTGCCGGTTCCCGTGATCGCCAAGGTACGCGGCAAGGCGGCGGGCGTCGGCTGCGCACTGGCTGCACTCGCAGATGTTGCAATAGCGGCAGACAGTGCAGAGTTTTCCGTGCCGGAAATGAACCATGATATCGCGCCGACACTAGTCATGACGGCCCTTGCTGAACGCGTGAACCGCACAACGCTGGCGCGCATGGTTCTCACACGGGATGTGATCAATGCTGCGGAAGCCAAGGAAATCGGCATCATCGCCATCGTCGTGCCTGCAGCCCAGCTCGACGCGGAAGTCGATCGCATCCTCGCCCAGCTTTCAAAAAATACGCCGCCCGTCGTGCGCGGCATCAAGACCTACCTCAATACCGCGCTGGAAATGTCGTTCTCGGCGCGCAAGGTGCACGCCGGTTTGATCAATGGTATCGTGACAGGCGAAAAATTCCGCTGAGAATATAACCCCTTTTGCCCCGGGAGGCTCATATGGACGACCAGACATCGCAAAACCTGAAAAACAGCATCGACATCGACCGCTTTCGCCTGCGCAATTTCATCGAGAGTCTGGAAGGAACAGATCAACTCGACGTCCGTAATGACAAGGTGGATCTTGCCGATATGGCCGCCATCATGCAGGGAAATCCCAAGGCAGTCTGGTTCAAGAACGCCGGGCCGGAAGGCGCTGAAGTTGTCGGCAACGTGGTCGGCGGCCGCGAACGCCTCGCCCGCGCCCTCGGTGTGCCCAAGGAAGCGATCGTCGAGGAATTGCTGCGCCGCCTCTCGCTGCCGCCGGTTCTGGTCGAACTCACGCGTGAAGAAGCGCCTGTGCAACAGATCGTAGTCACCGGCGACGACATCGATGCGCTGAAACTTCCTGCCCATCTGCAGCACGCATTTGATGGCGCGCCGTATATTTCCGCCACGGTCGATTTCAGTATCGATCCGGCGACGGGCCTCTCCAATTGCGGCCTGCGCCGCCTGATGTTGCGCGGCCCGAAGGAAACCGGTGTCGATCTCAATGCACCCAGCGACTTGCGCGCCATCTATATGGCGGCCCAGGCGCGTGGTGAGAAAGTGCCTGTGGCTTATGTCATAGGCATGCATCCCATCGATCACGTCGCCGCGACCATGAAGCAGCCGGGCGATGAACTGGGCCTCATCTCTTCGTTGCGCGCCGCGCCCATGGGCGTTGTCAAATGCGTAACGCAGCCTGTCATGGTGCCTGCTGACGCAGAAATCGTGCTTGAGGGTTATCTTGATCCGGCAGGGTATGTTGAGAAGGAAGGCCCTTACGGCGAATACCTCGGCTATTACGGCGGCGTGAAGATGAATCCTGTGTTCCGTCTCACTGCGATCACACGCCGTAAGGATGCGCTGTTTCAGACCGCCACGATTTCAGGCAGCCGCATGGACCTTACCGACACGTCCAATCTCGAAGCCCTGCGCACGGAACTCAATGCGTGGGAATCGCTCAAGAGCGTCGTTCGCGAACCAATTGCTGTTTATGCGCCAGTGTCAGCGGGCGGCTCCATGAGCGTGCGGTTCTCGCTGCGTCAACGCTATCCTGGCGAGGCGCGCAGCGCTTTGCACACAGTACTGGGCAGCACAGCAGCCAAACACGCATTTGCTGTGGACCCGGATATCGACATCTTCAACGACCAGCAGTTCGAATGGGCTTTCGGTACCCGTTTCCAGGCTGACAAGGATCTTATTCAGGCGACCGGTGTGCGGCTCTCGCCGCTGGACCCATCCCTTCATGGCGCCCATACCGGCACGAAAGCCGGGTTTGATCTGACCTGGCCGTTGCAGCATGCCAGCAAATGGGAATTGCAAATTCCCGTGCCGCCCACCTATCCTGGCAAGACATACCCGAGTTTAAGGGCAGCTCTGGAGGATGGGCCGAAACGTTTTGAGGACCTGATGGCCGCCACGGGAAGCCGGGATGGGCGCGAAATCGTCCGGGAAATGTTTGCCATGAAGGGTATTAAGCGCGACGAGTTGGGCCAGTATTTCATCGCTTCGGCATAACTCCGCCTGCGGTATCAACGCTTGGAAATGGGCCTTTGCCGGCCATTGGGAAAGCCCGGCGAAGGCATCACGGGAATATTTCAGTCCGCTTGAGGTTTACCTCTGGGATGAAATAAGTAAAATTACACAAAACGAATGTGGACCGGACGAGGACCGGGCAGACATCAGGGAGGGGGAGCTATGTTGCGCGTAAAGTGTCCACAGGACCTGGGGGCAGGGCTACTATTCATTTTTATCGGCTTGGTCGGAATTTATTTCGGTAAAGACCTGACTTACGGATCAGCCCGCAGCATGGGCCCCGGCTACTTTCCGACATGGCTCAGCTGGATCATCATGGGCATGGGCGCAATCTGCCTGTTCAAGTGCTTTACGCTGAACGGCCCGCCAATTCAGCGAATTGCACTGCGCCCTATCCTTTTTGTGTTCGCTGGCGTGCTGGCGTTCGGCTACCTCATAGAACATATCAAGCTTGAACCGGCGCTTGTGCTGCTGGTCGCCATTGCGACGCAAGGGCGCAGCGATACGAACCAGAAGAAGATGCTTCTGCTGGCCATCTGCATGGCATTCGCTTCGGTCGTGATCTTTGTCGTGCTGCTCGGTCAGGCGATGCCAACGTGGAGTGGTGACTACCTGTCGGCTGCCTTTACGAAACTCTGGTCGCTGTTTTCGTCGGCGAAGGGAGCCTGACATGGACATGAACATGTTTCAAAACCTGATGACAGGTTTTGCCGCTGCGGGCACTCTGCAGAATATCGGCTTTGCCATGATCGGTTGCCTGGTCGGTACACTGATCGGCGTATTGCCCGGTATCGGCCCGATCCCGACGCTCGCCATGCTGCTGCCTATTACGTTCGGCCTCGATCCGCTGACATCGCTGATCATGATGGCCGGCATTTACTACGGCGCGCAGTACGGCGGCTCAACAACGTCGATCCTCGTCAATATGCCAGGCGAATCTTCATCCGTGGTAACCTGTATCGACGGGTATCAGATGGCGCGGCGCGGCAGGGCAGGCGCGGCTCTGGCTGTGGCGGCGCTGGGCAGTTTCTTTGCCGGGAGCGTGGGCACAATTTTTATCGCCGGCTTCGGCCCCCCGCTCGCCTCCTTCGCACAGAAGTTCAATTCGCCTGATTACTTTTCGCTGATGGTGCTGGGCCTTGTTACAGCGGTCATTCTCGCCCAAGGTTCAGTGCTGAAAGCCATTACGGTAATCCTCATTGGCCTGTTGTTCGGGCTTGTGGGCACAGACGTGAACAGCGGCGCAACGCGTTACACGTTTGGTATTTCAACCTTGTGGGACGGCATCGATTTCCTGCCGCTGGTCATTGGCATGTTCGGACTCACGGAAATTATCCGCAACCTGGAAAGCGATACGATTGAGCGGGACCCCATACCGACGAAAATGAAGGACATGTGGCCGACCAGAGCTGAGTTCAAAGAGGCGATACCGGCTGCCTTGCGTGGCACGGCCCTCGGTTCATTGCTCGGCATTCTGCCGGGCGGTGGCGCGGTGCTGGCCTCCTTTGCCGCTTACACAGTGGAAAAGAAGGTCGTGCGCAACCCGTCATTCGCTTTTGGCAAGGGCGCCATCCAGGGCGTAGCCGGACCTGAAGCTGCGAACAATTCGGCGGCGCAGACCTCATTCATTCCACTGTTGACGCTCGGTCTTCCCTCCAATCCGATCATGGCGATCATGATGGGCGCGATGATGATCCAGGGCATTCAGCCCGGCTCAGCCGTCATGACCAGCAATCCCGAATTGTTCTGGGGTCTGGTGGCCTCCATGTGGATCGGCAATCTCATGCTCGTCATCATCAACCTGCCATTGATCGGCATGTGGGTGAAGTTGCTGCAGGTCCCTTACAGCCTGCTTTACCCCGCAATCATCATGTTCTGCTGCATCGGCGTTTACAGCACGAACAGTGAGCCCTCCCAATTGCTGTTGATGGTGATCTTCGCGGCTTTCGGATACATTCTCATCCGTTTTGGCTGCGAGCCTGCGCCCATGGTGCTGGGTTTTATTCTCGGGCCATTGATGGAAGAAAACCTGCGCCGTTCCATGGTGCTGTCACGCGGCGACCCGATGATCTTCCTGCAACGTCCGATTTCAGCAACACTGCTGTTCCTGACAGCATGCGTGGTGGCGCTGATCGTATTGCCGTCGTTCCGGCAGACACGCGAAGAAGCTTTCAAGGAATAAACATATTTTTACGCAACGAAAGCCGCGTTTGGGACATTTCCCACACGCGGCTTTTTCTATTGGCCAAAAAATCATGCCGTGGACGCCGCGTGAAGCGTATGACAATATGCGCATCGAACATGGCTGGATGCACCGGCGTGCTTGATTTGGGAGGTAGACATGACGAAGATTACAAGACGCGACCTTATTATCGGAGCGCCAGCCGTTTTGGGCGCTGGAAGTCTTTCATTGCCGTCTGCATTGGCGCAGGAATCGGCGGCGGACTATCCTTCGCGCGAAGTTAAGTTCGTCTGTGCTTTCCCGGCCGGCAGCGGCGCTGACGTTTATGTGCGGTATTTTGCCGAGCGCATGCGTCCTGCATTCAAGCGTGCAATCGTTGTCGAAAACCGGGCTGGCGCCAACGGCAATATAGCAACTACTTACGTCGCGCGCTCTAAGCCCGATGGTTATACAATCTATGTCCATGCGCCCAGCGCTCTGGCAGCCAACATGCACCTGTTCAAGAACCCGCCTGTCGATGCAACAAAGGAAATAGTCATTGCTGCGACGATCAATCGCCAGCCTTTCATGCTGACCGTGCATTCAAGTTCGCCAGTCAAGACGGTGGCGGACCTGGTGGAATTGCTGAAGAAAATGGGTGACAAGGCGAGCTATGGCACCACAGCGCCGACCAGCAAGGTGGCCGCAGCCTGGTTTAATAAAGTCTATGGTCTGAAGCCCGTCGAAATCATGTACAAGACCGGCAGTGACACCATGAACGACATGCAAAGCGGCTCGATCGATTACGTCATGCACGATCCAGTTCACGCGGTCGCAAATGCCACCAATGGCTCATTGCGTATGCTGGGTGTAACAACGAAGGAACGCATGAAGGCCTCGCCCGACCTGCCTTCGCTGCATGAACTTGGCGTCAAGGACCTCGACGTTCCAGGTTGGTGGGCTGCAATGGTGCCTGCTGGTACACCGCAAGCCATCGTGGAAAAATTGAACCAGATGTGGAAGCCGGTGATTGATGGTGAAGAAACCCGCGCCTTCATGGCGAAGTTCGGCGCGGACACGATGTCGCTTTCCACTGCGGAAGCCAAGTCGATGTTTGAGAAGGATGTGAAGGCCTGGGGCGATTATATCAAGCTCGCCAATATTGAGCCGCAGGGCTGAGTTAAAAATTGGGCCGGAATGGAACAGGAACGGAAATGAAAATAAGCAATCAGGTGACTCGTTTCGGCTCGATGGTCTTGGCAACCGTGCTCTTTGGTGCGGTTGCGAGCGCTCAGGAGGCAGACCCAAACTATCCTTCGCGCGAAATCAAGTTCGTTTGCGGATTTCCGGCGGGTAGCGGCGCAGATATATATGTCCGCTACTACGCCGAAAAGCTGCGGCCGATTCTGGGGCGAGCTGTCGTTGTTGAAAATCGCGTGGGCGCCAATGGCAACATTGCGACGGCCTATGTCGCCAAATCCAGAGCTGACGGCTATACGATTTATCTCAATGCACCGAGCGGCCTTGCCGCCAACATGCACTTGTTCAAAAATCCAGGCACCGACTCGACAAAGGAATTGACCGTCGCCGCCACCATGTTGCTGCAGACTTTCATGGTGACCATATCTGCGGACAAACCCTGGAAGACCGTCGCTGATCTCACTGCAGCATTGCGCGAGAAGGGGGATAAAGGTTCTTACGCGACCAACAACCCCACCGGGCGTGTTGCAGGCGCATGGTATAAAAAGGCCATGAATGTCAATCCGCTTGAAGTGCAATACAAGACGGGCGCGGATACGTTGAATGATCTGGCAAGCGGCGCGCTTGATTTTGCGTTACATGATCCAGTCACCGCCATCGCACAGCAAAACGCCGGACGGCTCCGCATACTCGCTGTCGCAGTGAAGGAACGCATGAAATCAGTGCCGGAGATTCCAACGCTTCATGAATCGGGCGCGCGTGACATTGATCTGCCAAGCTGGTGGGGTGCACTGGTGCCTACGGCGACGCCTAAGCCAGTCATCGACAAGATCAACAAGCTCTTCAACGAAGTAACAGCTTCCGAAGAAAGCAAAGTATTCTTTGCAAAATTCGGCGCGGACCAGTTGATGCTCAGCCCTGAGCAGGCTCAGAAAAAATTTCTGGACGACTACAAAGCCTGGGGCGAGTATATCAAGCTTGCCAATATCGAACCTCAAGGCTGAAGCTCCGTATTGCTCCGGTGGACTGGACTGACCGCCTGTGGCAAAAGGCGTCGAAATCCCAAGCCACCGGAGAACAGACTTGCCTAATTTGATCACACGCAGAACGCTACTCACCGGCGCGGCAAGCGTTGCAGCAAGCGGCTTTGCCAGCGCACAGGATTCAGCGAGCGATTATCCGAACCAGGACGTGAAATTCGTTTGCGCTTTTCCGGCCGGAAGCGGCGCAGACGTTTACGTGCGTTATTTTGCCGAGAAGCTGCGGCCTCTCATGAAGCGCACAATTGTCGTGGAAAATCGCGTGGGGGCCAATGCCAACATCGCGACAACCTACTCGGCAAGAGCCAAGCCGGATGGCCATACGATCTTTATTCACGCGCCCAATTCACTGGCCGCGAACATGCATCTGTTCAAAAATCCGCCAGTGGATATCGCCAAGGAAATCCAGATCGTCGCGGGCATCAACGTGCAGCCATTCATGCTCTGCACGGGTGCGAATTACCCGGCAAAAACGCTGAATGAGCTCGTTGCGACCCTGAAGTCCAAAGGCGACAAGGCGAGCTATGCCAGCAATAACCCGACGGCGCGGGTCGCGGGCGCGTGGTTCAAGAAGCATTTCGATCTGCAGTCTGTGGAAGTGCAATACAAGACGGGCTCAGAAACGCTCAACGATATGGCGAGCGGCGTCATCGACTTTGCCTTCCATGATCCCGTCACAGCCGTTGCGGGCACAAATTCCGGTCGGCTTCGCATGCTGGCGGTCACAACGAAGGAACGCATGAAGTCCATGGCTGATTTGCCTTCCATGCATGAGCTTGGCGTTACCAATTATGATGTCGGCGGCTGGTGGGCGGCGATGGTGCCGATGGCGACTCCAAAGCCCATCGTTGAAAAGATTCGCGGCATGTTGGAGGAAATTGTCGGCAACGAAGAAACCCGTCAGTTCATGGCGAAATTCGGCGCGGACACATTGATCATCTCGCCCGAAGAAGGCCAGAAGCGCATGATCCGCGACATCGATGATTGGGGCGGGTTCGTGAAGCTGGCCAAGATCGAGCCCCAAGGATAGCGCAGACTTCGAACTGACAACATTGGACTGTCCGCCCTGTGCGGGCAGTCCTTTGAGACTGCAGACTCGCAGATTGACAGACTGGCACACGTATAGACGCAGGCGCATGCCTGTGCGATCATTTCCGTAATACGGCGCAGACCGTGCGGGAACACAAAACTGACAGGGAGTGGATACATGGCGAAATTTACACGCCGGCACGTGGTTCAAAGCCTTATTGCAACGTCTTCGGTCGCTATGTTGCCGCACCAGGCTGAGGCGCAAGAGGATAATTATCCATCGCGCGAAATTCGCGTTATCTGCGCCTTTCCCGCCGGCAGCGGTGCGGATGTCTTCGCACGTTTTTTCGCAGAAGGCATGAAGCCGGCATTCAACAAAAACGTCTTTGTCGAGAATCGCGTCGGTG
>CAMDKB010000088.1 GCA_945901195.1 Rhizobium sp. Q54 | reverse complement strand
TCGATCATCCTGACGCTTGTGCCGCAATTATCCCCGATGATATTCAACGGCACCTCGCCCTCGATGGCGCGGGCAATCTGCCTCACGAACCTTGCTGATAGTAGGCATCTTGAAGAAGCCCGGGCGCGAAGCCACACCACAAGTTGGGGGCATCATCATTATGTCACGGCCGCCGAACTGACGCACCAATCGTGCGCTGGTGACCGTACTCGTCCACGCGCATGCAAGGGCGTATATTTGACGGATATTTGACGTATTGGTTTTGAAAACGCCCAAGTTATTGATTTTATTGGCGCTCCCTAGGGGAGTCGAACCCCTGTTTTCGCCGTGAGAGGGCGACGTCCTGGGCCACTAGACGAAGGGAGCTGGTGGCAGGCGGCTTCTATAGACGGGCGGGTCACGCGCTGCAAGGCTGTGGCGGGGGCGGCGACCAATATAAATGGCTTTTGTTATTCTGCAGCGCTGGTGTGGGCCTGGGCTGCGGGTGCGGAGGCCTTGCGGGGCTCGGCGGAAGGGGATTTTTGCATGTCCTGCGAGACGCGGGCGATTTCCTGGCCGATGTCGGCGATCGCCTTGCGCAGGGCAGGGAAGTCAGAGAGAGCAGGTTCCACGGGCTTGAGCGGGAAGGGGATCGGCCCTTCGGTTGTGGCTTTTGTGGAATCCTGGGCCAGCCTGCGTATTTCCTCGCGCTGGCGCGAGAGATCGCTTCGGAAATTTTCGTTCTCGTGGCGCTGCGCGTCGAGTGCGCCCTCCAGCGCGGACTTGCTGGCGCGCGCCAGTTCCGCCTCCTGAGCTGCCTTGTTCTCGAGCCCTTTCAAGGCTACATCGTGCGAGGCAATCTGCGCAGTGAGATCTCTGGCCCGTCCACGCTCGTCCTCGACCAATCGAAGCGTATCGGCGGTCTCGGAAGCCAGACGCGACTTTTCCTTTTCCAGAGTTCGAATCTGGTTGTTCAGTTCCTCGACCGTCCGGCCCTGCGCCTCCAGTTCGAGTCGCAGCGCTTCACGCCGGGCCTGCATATTGTGCGCGTCGAAGCGGAATTGATCGCGTTCCAGCGTCAGGAGATCAATCGCCGAGCGCGCCTGGCTGAGTTCGAGGCGCAAGGTGGACAAATCGCGCAGCTGGACCTCGATATCGGCGTCCCGGCCTGCAAGTTGCGTTTCGAGCCCGGCTATGGATGTGCGCTGCCCGTTGGACTGGTTGGTGAGGGCCTCGTGGCGGCCGGAAAGTTCGGCAAGCGCCATACCCCGCCGTTCCAGGGCGTTTTCCACATCGTAAAGCTGCTTGGCTGTTGTGGAGAGCTCCGCTTCGGCCTGAGCGATGGAGCGGGTGGCGGTGTCCAGCAAACTGACGGTCTCGGCGTTTTCGCGGCGTACGGCGGCAAGATCTTCCGCGAGTGTAACGCCGTACAACATGCGCTTGCCGAGTTCGATCTTGTCGTGGCTGCGCCCGGCCTCGGTGTTTTCCAGCCGCTGCTCAAGGCGGCGCTGATCGGCCGCGAATTCCGCGCGCAACTGGTCGCGCTCGGATACGATTTCGGCCATCGAGAGCGGCATCTGCATTTCCAGACGGCGTTTCGACAAAGTCATCGCCCGGCGCCAGAAGGCCGGCAGAAACAGCAGCGTCAGCAATCCTGCGGACAGGAAGCCCAACGCGAATATCATGATCTGTTCGATGAACACAGTTAGCCAGTCCTGAACTGCAGGTCGGCGGACAATGCCATGCCGCCGCGGGGAAAGCAAAGCCGCGCGGCCTTAAAAGGCACGTTTTGACGGGTCAAATAGCGGTAATGTCACCGCCCTGGCCAAGTGCTGGCGCGCCCTGGAAACTCAGAAGGGGTTCCAGGTCGATTTATCGGTGAATTTCAGATAGCCGAGATTGATGCCAAGACGTGCGCCTATGCCCGAACGGATGGGAACGACGACCACGTCATCGGCCGTCAGGGCGGTAAATCCGAAGCCGCCAACAAGATAGGCTGAGCCGTCAACCCCGCCATAGCGCCGGTAAATCCCGTTCACGGCAGGAAGATTGTAAACCAGCATCATTGTGCGGTCGCCGTCTGCACCAACGTCGAAGCCGATGGAAGGGCCCTGCCAGTAAATGCGCTGATCGCCCGCATTGCGCGTGTACATACTGCCTTCGCCGTAGCGCGCGCCCGCGACGAACGCGCCAGACGCTTCCTGTCCAAGGATATAAGCATTGGGCTGGCCCCAGCGTCGGGTCGCCTCCTCAACCACCTGCGCCAGTCCGCGCGAAACTGTGCCGAAAAACCGGTGGCCGCTATCGACTAGTTGGTCGGGCGCGAATTTCTGTGGCCGCTCCTGATAAGCGAGCGCACTGGCTGCCGGAAGCAGCAGGCTGGCGCCCAGGCCGCCCCCGATGCTCTGAATGACTTGTCTGCGCGATAGTCCGCTCATCGCAATCCCCTCGTCAATTGCTGCATTTCGCACGTTCGCCCTCCGGCGATGCGCCAAATTGCGTGGCAATCTTGACCGCCGTGTGGCGCAGTTCTGGCCGGATCGCGACAGCGCTATCCGCAGGTCAGCATCATCCAACTTGGTTAAGGAGATATTGAGATTTGGCCGGTGGCTCGCTCTCAAAAGGCCGAAGATCAAGATTTTCTGTTTCGGGCGCGCGCGCAAACATTGCTTTGCAAGGCTCCATGCAATGTCTATCAGCAATATTGTATGTTGATCGTACCCGATTCGCGGGCGGGCGTTTGTCTGTTCGCAAGTTTTTGCGGGTTGAGTCTGCGTTCCCACCAACCCAACTCTTCGTCGCGGGAAATATCATGCCGTCTGTTGAACTTGATTCACTCGATCTTGCGGCGCTGCTTTGCTCCAAGGTTTGTCATGATGTGATCAGCCCCGTCGGGGCCATTGTGAACGGGCTTGAACTTCTCGAAGAGGAGCGCGACGCCGACATGCGCGAGGAAGCGCTCAAGCTTGTTCAGCGCAGCGCCAAGACGGCCTCCTCCAAATTGCAATTCTGCCGCCTGGCGTTCGGCGCTGCAGGATCGGCGGGCGCATCCATCGATACAGGTGACGCGGAACAGGTTGCCCGCAGCCTCCTTTCTGATGACCGCACAAAGATGGAATGGAATGCCACGCGCCTGCTGCTGCCCAAGAACAAGGTCAAACTCTTGCTCAATATGCTGAGCATTGCGGCGGCTGCCATACCGCGCGGTGGCGTCATCGAAGTCTTCATCACTGGCGATGGTGAAACAACCGAACTCAAGGTCATGAGCCGCGGGACTCATGTGCGTCTTGCGAGCACGATCGTGAACCTGCTGGCCGGTGAACCGGAGAATGGCACTGTAGATGCGCACGGCATCCAGGCCTATTATACAGGCCTGGTCGCGAAGGCGACAAACATGAGTGTTGGTATCGAATCTTCGCCGGAGGGAGTGATAATCTCCGCCAAGCCTCTCGCTGCAGAGTGATTCCGGCGGTTCTTCAAGGCTCCCTTAACCCTTCGTGTGCATGGTGATGGTTCTTGGGCGTCAAAAGGTGACGCGCTTGGCGGACCCACCATGGAAGAATTGCTGAACGATTTTCTCGCAGAGACGGCCGATCATCTGGAGCAGGTCGGCTTGCAGATCGTTCATTTCGAGCGCGATCCTTCGGACAAGTCGGCCATCGCCAACATCTTTCGCCTTGTGCATACCATCAAGGGTACGTGCGGTTTTCTTGAACTTGCCCGCCTTGAGCGCGTTGCCCATGCGGCGGAAACACTGATCAGCCAGGTTCGCGATCAGGGCCGCGCGAAAACAGCCCATGTCACACTTATCCTGACATCGATTGACCGCATCAGATTGATCTTGAATAATTTGGAGGCAAACGGCCAGGAGCCTGAGGGTGACGACAGCGCCCTGATCGCAGCGCTCGAAGCCGCTGCGGCAGATGAGAGCGCCATCCCGGACACGTTGACGGATCTGGACTTGCCACCAGCGGCGACCCATGCGGCGGCGTGGCTTGATGATATCGCCGAAACGCTGGTTGAGCCATCCGGTGCTGGGTCCGTCGCGATCGAAGCCGAACGCGGTTCAACGCAACCTGTTGCAACGCGTGAGCCGTCCAGCATCCGGGTCGCAGTGGGAACGCTTGAGCGGATCATGCGGCTCGTCTCAGAGCTTGTCCTGACGCGCAATCAGCTTCTGGAAATTGCACGCGGTCAGCCGAACGAGGAGCTTGCCGCTCCGCTGCAGCGCCTGTCCAGTGTCACCAGCGATCTTCAGGATGGCGTGATGCATGCCCGCATGCAGCCCATTGAACGCCTGTTCGGCCCATTGCCGCGCATGATCCGCGATCTCGCGCATGATCTCGGCAAAAAGGCCGAGTTGGTCGTCGATGGCGCCGATACTGAACTTGACCGTCAGATGATCGATTTGTTGCGCGATCCGCTGACACATATCATCAGGAACAGCCTTGATCATGGGATCGAGAGCCCAAAGCAGCGCATTGCTGCCGGTAAACCGGATAGCGGGACGATCAATATATCTGCTTCGCATGAGGCCGGGCATATCACGATCCGCGTTGCCGATGACGGACGCGGCCTTGATGTGCAGAGAATCCGCGAAAAAGCTCTGGCGCTTAAGCTTGTTACAGAAGACGATCTCGCCCTCATGGGCAACGATGAACTGTGCCGCTACATCTTCTCCCCAGGTTTCTCGACTGCCAAGCAGGTCACCAATGTTTCAGGCCGAGGCATCGGCATGGACGTGGTGCGCGAGAACATCGAATCCATCGGTGGATCCGTTTCACTGTCGACTTCGCCCGGGCACGGTACAACATTCCTTTTGAAAGTGCCACTGACACTGGCTATCGCACCCGCGCTGATCTTCGAGATAGGCGGCCAGCGCTACGCCATTGCACAGCATGCCGTCGTGGAAGCGGTGTCTTGCGGTCTTGAGGGTCAGAGCCGGATACAATCGGCACAGGGCGCGCCAATGCTCGAGTTGCGCGATCAGTTGATACCGGTCGCAGACATGCGGATGATTTTCGGGCTTGAGGCGTCCAGCAATCCGGACGACGCCCTGGCCATCGTCGTCAGGACGGGGGTCGCAACTTTTGCCTTGACTGTCGACAACGTGGCCGACGTGCAGGAAATTGTCGTCAAGCCACTCGATCGCATACTTGCTCACCTCGGCATCTATGCAGGAAGCACAATTCTGGGCGATGGCTCGGTCGTGCTGATCCTGAATCCCAATGGCCTGGCAGCACGCCTTGGGCTCGATGGGTCCAATCAGTTCCGGGTGGACACCACGCAGCAGGATCTGCCGCCAGAGAAGAAAGCGACGAGCCTTATCCTCTTCAGGGCCGGAAGCGGATCCTTGAAAGTGCTGCCGTTGTCGCTCATCTCAAGGATCGAGAGTGTAAAGCGCGGTGAGATTTCCATCGCCGACGGGCAATTGGTTGTTGCCCATCGTGGTGCGCTGATGCCGCTGATCGCACTCGGCAGTGTTGTAGATGCGCAGAAACAGTTATCCAATCCTCAGCTTGAAAACTGGCCCGTTCTTGTCGTTGGCGTGGGTGGCGAGCCGATGGGCTTGCTGGTGAGTGAAATTGTCGACATCGTGGAAAGCTTCCTCGATATCGACATAGCCGGAGTCACGCCCGATGTGATCGGTTCGGCCACTATAAGAGGCGAGGCCGCGGAAGTTCTCGATCTCGCACATTACATGAAAATCGCGCGTCCTGGCGCATTTGAACGCGGTCACGCCAAGCGCTTTCGCGTGATGCTGGTGGATGACAAATTGTTTTTCCGGGATCTGCTGGCGCCGATCATTTCAGCAGCCGGCTACGAAGTTACGACCATCGGTTCGGGAATAGAAGGTCTGGCCACACTGAAACGTGGTGTGAATTTCGATATCATCGTCACCGATGTCGATATGCCCGATATGGACGGCTACAGCTTTGCACGGGCCGTGCACGAACATCCGCGCACCCGCGATGTGCCTATTATCGCCCTGGATGCCCATGCCGGACACTCGGTGCTCGAAGCGGCACAAAACGCGGGAATGCGCGGGGTTGTAGGCAAATTTGACCGGCAAGGATTATTGAGCGCCTTGCGCAGTGTTCTGGAAGCATCGGCCTTCACGTCGTCTGCCCTTGAACAAAGGGTATCTGGGGAGAAAGCTGCATGAACCGCCCTGAAATCGAACGCAGCCGCTCGCCGCGCGGCCTACAGAAGTCAGCACCCGAACGCATCGTGGTGTTCACCGTGATTGTTGAAGGCGAGAAATTTGGGCTGCCGATTGATTGTGTTCGCACGATCTTTCGGCCCAATGCGATTACCGAGGTTCCGCTGGCTCCTGCGCGCATGATTGGACTCATAAATCTGCGCGGTCATGTCGTGACAGCGATCTGCATGCGCACCGCGCTTGGATTGCCGCGCAGAAGCGCCAACGAGTCCCTGATGGTTGCCGTTGAACATAATGGCGAGGGGTTCGCGCTGGCGGTCGATAATGTCGGCGATGTCGCGGAAATGGCCGAAACCGATCGTATCTCCATGCCGGCGATGATTTCACCATCGCGCCGGGCCATGACGACAGCCGTCTATCGTATGCAGGACTCGATTATACCCCTGCTGAATATAGAAATTCTACTTGGGGCAGAGAGCCAAACAGTTGCAGCCTAACACGCACAAAGGGGAAATCGGATTATGAAACAGGTACTGATCGTCGATGACTCAACAGTCATTCGCAAAGTCGCCCGCAGGATCCTGGAGAGCTTCAAACTCCAGGTGTCGGAAGCAGAGGATGGACGCCGCGGTATGGCCGCGTGCTCATTTCTGATGCCGGATGCAATCCTCCTCGACTGGAATATGCCGGTCATGGATGGTTTCGAGTTCCTGCGCGAATTGCGCAGGATGCCCGGCGGCGCAAAACCCAAAGTGGTTTTCTGCACCACGGAAAACGACATTTCCCACATCGCGCGGGCGATGCACGCAGGCGCCGACGAATACATCATGAAGCCGTTTGACAAGGAAATTGTTCGCTCGAAGTTTTCAGAAATCGGAATCTGCTGATTTCAGTATGTCTTGATCCGGGCGGGTCACAGTTGTTGAAGGTGGGGCGTATGGTGGAGTTGAACAGCGAGGGCATGCGTTTGGCGCATTTAGCCCGGGATATGCAAAGGGCAGTTTCGGTCAGGCCTGCCCGCCGTCCGGAGGCGATCGTTGTTGCGGCCTCGACAGGCGGGCCGCAGGCGCTGGCTGCGCTGTTCAGCGAACTGGGCAAAATGATTGCTACAGTCCCTGTCTTCGTTGTCCTGCATATGCCCGAACATTTTACGGACGTTGTGACTGCCCAGATCGAGCGAATGTCTGGCTGCGCAACGTGGGCGCCCAAAGATGGCGAAATCGCGAAATGTGGGAACATCTATTTTGCGCCCGGCAGCCGGCATCTTGTTCTCAAACAGGCCGGTCTTTCGGTTTCCATGCGGCTGGACGATGGCCCGGCCATCAATTTTTGCCGCCCGTCTGCGGACAAACTGTTCTCATCAGCAGCGGAAATATATGGCCGTTCGCTGATCGGCATTGTGTTGAGCGGGATGGGAAATGATGGCTGCGCTGGCGCGGCAAGGATCGTGGAAACCGGGGGCCTTGTGGTCGCCCAGGACAAGGAAACGAGCGCCGTCTGGGGCATGCCGGCGGCGGTTGTTGGCGCGGGGCTTGCCAGCCGCGTTTTGCCTATCGATTGTATCGCAGGTCATGTCGGCCGTCTTCTGAAGGGCGAAATTGTGGGAGTTGCGGCATGATGGCCCGTCTGGAAAAATTTCGCGCTTTCATAGCTGCGCAGACTGGAATCGCGCTTGATGCCGATCGTTACTATATGGTCGACACGCGCCTGTTGCCGGTGATGCGGGCGAACAAGATCGCCTTGCTCGACACGTTACTCGACCAGGCGATGGCGGGAACCGATACCGCTCTTACCCAGTCGGTCATCGAGGCGATGCTGACCTGCGAGACATTCTTTTTTCGCGACCGTCCGGTGTTTCAGGTGTTTCGTGAAGAAATCCTGCCCGAAATGATGGCGGCACGACAGAACACCCGGCGCCTGCGCATTTGGTGCGCGGCGGCGTCGACGGGGCAGGAGCCCTATTCGCTCGCCATGATTCTGGACGAGAACGCTTCTGTCCTTAAAGGTTGGCAGGTCGAAATCGTCGCGACAGACATTTCTGCGTCAGCGTTGGAGATTGCGCGGTCGGGTTTCTACAACCAGTTCGAAGTTCAACGGGGATTGCCGGTGACTCAGCTGTTACGCTATTTTGTCCGCGAACAGGACCGCTGGCGCATCGCCGAGCATCTGCGCTCCCGGATTGAATTCAACCAGTTGAATTTGAAAAAGGACTTCAGATACATCGGCGATTTTGACATCATCTTCTGCCGCAACGTGTTGATGTATTTCGACACAGACACCAAGCGCGATATTCTCGGCCGGATGTCAGACGCAGTCGCAGATGACGGTTGGCTGCTTTTGGGCGCGACAGAAAACACGTCGGGACTTGCCAAAGACCTTGTGCCGGATATTCGCATTCCCGCCGGGTATCGCCCGCGCAACCATGCCTCGGCCAGTGGACGGGTCCTCAAAATGATGCCGATGCGAGCGTAAGCGGCGGAAGTCGCACATCCATGTTTGCAGCTTTTTTGCCAACTTGAAGGTGCGCTGGCGCTCGCGAATTGCCGCGTCCCATGCAGCGCTGGATGGGTCAAATATCTCAGCGAGTAAATAAAAAAAAGCCCCGCAGAGTGCGGGGCTTTTGAATTCCGGTCGGGCGCCTGTCAGGCTGGTACGCGCTCTTCAGCTTCCGTCGGCTCGCGCAGCACATAGCCGCGGCCCCAGACGGTTTCGATATAATTGCGGCCCTGGCTGGCGTTGGCGAGCTTCTTGCGTAATTTGCAGATGAAAACGTCGATGATCTTGAGTTCCGGCTCATCCATGCCGCCGTAAAGATGGTTGAGGAACATTTCCTTGGTGAGCGTCGTGCCCTTGCGCAGGGAGAGCAGCTCAAGCATCTGATATTCCTTGCCGGTCAGATGCACGCGGGCGCCGGAAACTTCGACCGTCTTCTGATCGAGATTAACGACCAGATCGCCGGTTGTGATGACAGACTGGGCATGTCCCTTGGAACGGCGAACGATCGCGTGGATGCGGGCGACAAGTTCGTCCTTGTGGAAAGGCTTTGTCAGGTAATCGTCGGCGCCAAAGCCAAGGCCCTTTACCTTGTCTTCGATGCCGGCGAGGCCTGAAAGAATCAAAATCGGGGTTTTGACCTTTGCGACGCGCAATGTGCGCAATACCTCGTATCCGGACATATCCGGAAGGTTAAGGTCCAGTAGTATGATGTCGTAATCATACAGTTTTCCCAGATCGACACCTTCTTCACCGAGATCCGTCGTATAGACGTTGAAGTTCTCGGATTTGAGCATCAGTTCGATGCTCTGGGCTGTCGCGCTATCGTCTTCGATCAGTAATACGCGCATGTGTGGTCCCCAAGTTGCCCCGTGTGCTTTGACTGCGGTACCCACGCTCGCGTCAGGTCACGGACAATCAGCAATCTGTCCCGGTTTATGGCCCGGTTGTTGCCAGCGTCGTAACGTTAACGAGTAATGGTTAACAAACTCTGATTCACTGTGGCAAGAGGCTGAAGGAATCTTGGAAGATTTATTTCAGCTTACTGTTGGTAGCGACCGCAAGAGCCTGCCGTTTCCCAGTTCCACATTCGTTGACTGGCCTGCAGGACCGATATTGGTCAAATTGCCCATCAGGATAGTCTAGTTTCGAATCACTTTTGGCCCAAACCGTATTCAAGCAGGTCTGGATTTACAGCGACAATTCCGTTCTACGCGTTAAGCCTTCAAGCGGTGAGGGCAGAACATTTTTAATTGTTGGCAATACAGATTAATAAATGGTTAAGCCGCGTAAGTTCCTTTCCTTTCCTTTCCTTGCGATGCGCAAATAAACTGATTGCTGTCCAAAATAATTCACCAAACGACGACGCCGGGTAAGGAAGGCGCAACTTCCTTCTGACACGGTGAATTTGTCTCGCGGAATTCTTAAGTGGGTTGCAACTTGTTTGCAGCCACATGTTCAAGCTGCGTCTGGAGTATTGCGTTATGAAGTCGCGGGATACGCTTATCCGTCTCAAGAAGTTTCAGGCCGAAGAAAAGGGGCGTCGCGTCGCCCAGATCGAGGCCATGATAGCCGAGTTTACCCGAATGATCGGGGATCTCGATCGTGAAATCAACGTCGAGGAGCAGCGTTCGGGGAATTCCGATCCGTCGCATTTCGCCTATTCGACCTACGCCCGGGCCTCGCGTGGCCGCCGCGACAATTTGCAGAATTCGATTGCCGAATTGCGCGACCAGGCGGAAGAAGCCAAATCCCTGCACGCAGAAGCTGTCGACGAGCTCAAGAAGGCAGAAAATCTCGATGGCCGCGAAAAAGCGTTCGAGCGTATGCCGGAAATGCTACGCCCCGATATGGATGTAACGGCGCTACGACCCGCACGGGTCTGAGCTATCCTGAAATTGCCAGAAAGCGCGTTGTGGATGGAGCCCATGGTGCGCTTTTTGTTTGCGAGGAGAGTGTAAAACGCGGGTCCGAAATTTGGCGACTTAGTCTGCTACGGCTTTAATTTCAAAAGGCGTTCATCTACTTCCAGCGATAAGCGCACGTAGCAGAACCGGCCTGAAATTGCCGGACAAGCTAGTGGTCTCACGTTGGAGGGTTCAGATGAATCTCAATCGCCGTTCGTTCTTCGGAGTAGCCGTTGCCTCACCGTTTGCGGCCAAGGAAGCCGCTCTCAAGGCGATCGAAACTGTGTCAACCATGCAGTCCAGCGGTATAAGCTACCACAATGACTCGCTTTATACGGGCATTTCGACATCAAGCGTGAATGGTCCGATGCGCAGCCTTTGGGATGCGATCCGCGACATGGGCGTACCAGATTGGAAACGTGAAGACCTGCGGGAAGATTCCCGGCGCAGCCGGACCCTCGATCCGGATCTGGCGGCCATGAAAAGTTTTTCCCTCAGCACGAAGATGCGTATGCAATGGCAGCGCAATTACAAGTTGTTGATTGACCGCGCCCTGCGCCAGACGCAGATGGAACGGGTCAAACGCGCCTTCTTCGAGGCCAATCCGGACGTTTCGGAATATTGAAATCGTTCTGCTGAAGGTTTCCGCGGGCGCTGGCTTAGCTTGCGCCCGCCTGGACCTGAATTTGGGTACTATCAGTAAGGTTTGGGCTTGCATTGAAGGGCTTGCCTGTGGTCCAACGTCGGTGTTGCCGATGCGGAGGGCATTGGCAACGAACAAGAAAAGCGCCACATCGCCTGGCGATCGTGGCCCCAGAACTGGCCGGGTCAAGATGAAACGTCTGCTGGATTTCTTTTGGCCAGTCCTCGGCCTTGTGGCCGTCGTTTGGTCGGTACGTCTATTGTATAGCAAGCTCGTTGCGGAGGCAGCGACTGACCCCGCCATTGCGAAAATTCTCCAAGAAGGCGGTCTGTGGAGCGATATCAAGACGGTGGCCGCAGGCATTGGCCATAAACTGGCAGGCATTCCGGTCGAATCCTATTTGATGGCAGGGGTTTCCACGCTTGTCGCGTATTGGGCGCTAGCCTGGTATGACCGGATCGCACTGGCCCATCTGAACAAGTCCAGCGGCATATCATGGGCCTACGTCGCCTGTTGTTCTTTTGTGACTTATGCGCTGTCCCATAATATTGGCGCATCGGTTTTTTCAGGCGGCATGGTCCGGCTGCGCGCCTATACGGCCAAGGGCTTAACCGCGGCAGAAGTCGCTGTTCTTGTGGCGCTTTGTTCCTTCACATTTGGTTTTGGCACGATATTGCTGCTTGGCATTGTCCTTGTGTACGAGCCGCATATCCTCGCGCCGCTTGGGAAAATGTCCCACTGGTTTACGATCAGTGAAACCTCAGCCCGGCTGATCGGCGTAGCCATGCTGGCGTTCTGCGCGCTGTACACGATTGGCGCGTGGCGTGGGTTCAAACCGCTGAAAATCAAGTCCTTTGAATTCGTCTATCCCTCAATGCCCATTGTTTTGCGGCAATATGTTGCGGCGCCAATGGAATTGATCGGGGCGGCTGGAATCATCTATTTCGCGCTGCCAGCGGAAGGAAATCCAGGCTTTATGGTGGTGTTGGGGGCGTTCTTGCTGTCTTTTTCAGCCGGGTTGTTGTCACAGGTTCCTGGCGGGGTTGGCGTAATGGAAGCTGTGTTTCTCGCGGTTATGCCCGGAATTCCGGCCTCCTCGGTGTTTGCCGCACTTCTGGTCTGGCGGCTTTTCTACCTGATCATTCCACTGGCGCTTTCACTCCCGATCATTCTGCTGTTCGAGAAATCGCAACTCGGTAAAGCCACACAGGACCAGCCGACGCCCGCATCTGGCCCATAG
>CAMDKB010000087.1 GCA_945901195.1 Rhizobium sp. Q54 | reverse complement strand
GACCTCAATCTGGAGTTTGGCCGCTTCGGCGAGAAAATCCTTGTCCTGCATGGTTTTGTCGAAAGCTGCGCGCAGGACAGCCAGCCTGTCCGCCGGTATGCCATTGGTCGCGAGCGGACGTCCCATCAGCGTTCCCGATACAATGAGCTCGATGATCTTGCGCTCGTCTTCTGTTTTGACAAGTTCGGAAACGGCAGGAATCCCGTTGAGATCGGCAGGTTTTGGCCCGGCGTAGGTCAGCACCTTGATGTCGCCATCGCGCAGCCAGTTGGGCTTGGTCACTTTCCAGCTCGACCAGGTGTTATTGCGCGCCTGAACCTCGCCCCGCTCCATGGCCAGGTTAATGGCGTTGCCGCCCTGATATCCGGTGACGATCTTGAATTTTGTCCCGGCAAATTCGTTTAGCATTTGTGGAAAGGAATAGGTAATTGCGCCCTTGCCGCTGGCGCCCGCCACTACTTCCCTGGTCATCGCCTCCTGAATGGTGGATACACCTGCGGTCTTCCATACTGTCATGGTTTCGACGGTCTGCGATATGGTGCCGAGCCATTGCAATTGCGCGACATCGAAAATAATCGCGCTGACGCCCGCCGCCTGCATGGCGGGGAAATTGCCGGCGATCATGCCGATATTGGTGCCGTCCTTGGACGCGACCTGTAACAAATACGAGGCCATTTTTACGCCGCCCGCGCCCAACATGTTCTGTGGGACGATAGTCGGGTTGCCGGGAATATGCCGGCCGATGTACCGGGATACCAGCCGCGCATGCAGGTCATATTCGCCACCGACGCCCACACCGATCAGGACGTTGACGGTCTTGCCGCGGTAAAACGCAGCCATGGCCTCATCACCCGTTTGAGCCGTCGCGCCCTCCGTCCAAACACTTGCCGCCAGCTGGCTGGCCAATACCGCTATTGTGAATAACTTCAATTTAGCCTCCCTGCGCAGCCAGCCAAAAAAATAGCAACCGCGCATAAATACTGCGCCACCGGGCGAAGCAGCCATTCGATTGGCCGCACTATAGGCGAAGTGAACAAGCCGGTTCAATCGCCAAAGCCTGCCAATAGCCAAGCCTGCAAAATTTGCCAGTGCCGCAGAGTCCTGCCAAAAGGCAACTACATTCTAGCTGACATGAAGATGGAGACGTTCGATGGGCAAGACAGCCACCCCTGCACTGATCATTTCTGCGATCGCGGCTTCTTTGAGCATGTCAGCGCCAAATGCCAGCGCCCAGCCGGCAGATCAGTTCTTCAAGGGCAAGAACGTGACAATCGCGATCGGTTTTTCGGCTGGTGGCACCTATGACCTCTTCGGCAGGCTCGTTGCGCGGCATATGGGGAAACACATCCCGGGCAATCCCACCGTGATAGGTCAGTCCATGCCCGGTGCGGGCTCATTTGTCGCGGCCAACTGGCTCTACGCGGTTGCGCCGAAAGACGGAACAGCCATGGCCATCGTCTCGCAAACCATTGCGATGGAGGAGGCGCTCAAGAACAAGGGCGTGCGCTACAAGTCAGCCGAGTTCAACTGGATCGGCCGGGCGACCTCCAACAACGAAATTCAGGTCTTCTGGCATACGTCCAAGGGCACGACCGTGGAAGGCGCTAAAACGGAGGCTGTGCCAGTTGCTTCAACCGGACCTGGTTCACCGTCCGAAACCTATCCGAAATTGCTCAACGCTCTGATCGGCACGAAGTACAAGCTCATCCGCGGCTACACGGGTTCTACGGCCGGCTTGCTTGCGATGGAACGTGGCGAAGTCGATGGCGCGTTGACCTCGTGGAATACGATGAAGACAACCCGCAAGGCGCAACTCGATGAAAAGAAGGCTTTCATCGCAATTCAGTATTTGCTGAAACGCTCGCCCGACCTGCCCGATGTTCCCGCAGTCATAGAACTGGCAACGAGCGATGCTGACCGGCAATTGCTGACGTTCGCCGCAGCCAGCGGCGACATTGGCCGCGCCTTCATAGCGCCGCCCGGCTTGGCTCCCCAACGTGTCAAGATATTGCGTGACGCCTTTGACGCGACAATGAAGGATCCCGAATTGCTGAATGAAGTGAACAAGGCGCAGCTTGATTTCGAGCCTGCTCCCGCCTCTGAACTTGAGCGGCTCGTCAAGGTGACACTGGCGACGCCGCCAGAGCTGATCGAGCGCATGGAGAAAATTCTGGCCGCCGATTAATACCAACCTGCGGAAATTTTAACGTCTGCAAGTTGGTAAAATGCGATAGCGCGTCCGCGCCAATGCGGGGGTGCGACGTCGTTAAAGAGGCATTGGCCATCCAGGATTGCTTGCGTATACGCTCTGGCGAATATACCTACCGCCGTCCGTTTGCAGCTTGACCCTTCTCGATATAGTCGCGCAGGAAAGCCCTGATCTGCGTTGGTGGATTCATTGTGCGTTTGAAAATTTCTTCGGTGTTTTTGTCAGTCACGTATTTGGGGATATATTGCATTGCCTTTTGCGCTTCGGCCTTGAATTCAGCATCGTCCTGCATCTTCATTAAGCCGTCTTTCAGCGCGGCCATGGCTTCAGGAGGCGAATCCTGCGGCAGGTGAATTGTGCGCAGAAACAGGGTTCCTACATTGTTGACGACACGAAACGCTTCCCACAACTCGCCGCTGGGATATTCACCCTTTACGCGTTTGTAGAATGCCGGGAAATGTTCGGCTTCGATGCCCTGGGACTCGGGCGGCGTCGAAAATTCCTTCCCGTCGTCATAAGGATCGTACCAGAGCGCGATTCCTTCACCCGTCTTGATGATGTTAGGCTCGATGGACGCGCGATAGGTCGGCATGGATTCCGCAGTCATATGCACTTCGCCGCGTTGCAGGGCGAGCCGCGCTTCGGCTGATCCCCGAAATCCGGAAATGTATTTATGCGGTATGCCGAGCATGTCGAGTTGCATGCGGATGCGGACGTCCTTGTCGGCTTCCGGCGTGAGGCCGCCGGCCCAAAAATCCTTCGCCTTGAGGATATCCTCGGGCTTGTTGATCCCCGGCGGAACGTCTTTACGGATATACGCAACGCTGGTGCCGGGCCCGCTCGCGACAAAGCCGAGTTTCGTAACGTCAACCTTGATGCCCGGATCTCCCAATGTGGTTTTTGACGCTGCGCCGGTGAAAAAACCGACAACGGTGCCATCGCGCGGTGCTGCCTGTCCGAGCCAGTTGAGCCCGACGATTCCGGCGCCTCCCGGCATGTTACGCGGTATGATGGTGGGCGACCCGGGAAGGAATTTTACGATATGACGTGCCGCGAGGCGGGCTTCGAAATCCGTTGGGCCGCCCGGCGTGAAATTGATCAGGAAGGTGACGGTCTTGCCTTTGTAAAACTCATTGGGTTGGGCGATAGCACTGCTCGAAGCCGCAACTGCAATCGCAAGGACAGCAGACAATTTATTGATGCTTCCACGCACGTTTTTCTCCCTTGTCATCCCGGATGCCGAAAGCAGTTCAGGTTGCACTTTGATCCTGCGGATGGCGTCCCGGATAATGCTGGGCATTTTCCGGGACGATGGCCTTGTCATTTTCCGTAGGCGTTCAGCACGTGCCGTGCAATGACCATTTTCATGACTTCCGTAGCGCCTTCGGTGATGCGATAGCTGCGCTGCTGCCGCCACATCTTTTCAATCGGTAGGTCCGTCGTCAGGCCAATGCCGCCGTGGATCTGCATGCACATATCTGCCGCCTTGAACGCCATTTCATCGGCGAAATATTTGCACATATAGGCTTCGGTGCGCGCCTGGTGACCAGCTTCAATCAGGGACGCTGCGCGATACACCAGCAAGCGGGCAGCTTCCAGCTCGACATACATATCAGTCAACATGAATTGAATCGCTTGCCGATCTGATAGGGGTCTGCCGAAGGTTACACGTTGCTTGGCATAAGTTGCTGCCATTTCGAGGCAGCGTTCGGCAACGCCAATGGCGCGGGCGCCGTGATGGACACGCCCGTGTCCCAGCCACTTCTGTGCGAACTTGAAGCCGTCGCCTTCGCCTCCCACCATATGACTGGCAGGCACGCGGACATCTTCAAAGATGATTTCCCAGGGCTTGTCGCCCATCATGGTGTTGTATTGCACACCCAGTTTTACGCCCGGCGTATTCATGTCGACGAGGAAGCAGGAAATGCCGCCCTTGGAGCCTTTGGCGCGGTCTGTTGCGACCATAAGCTGAATATAATCGGCATCTCCCGCCCCGGTGATAAAGCGTTTGGTTCCGTTGATGACGTAATGATCGCCATCGCGAACAGCCACCGTGCGCATGGAACCTGGATCAGATCCAGCGTCAGGCTCCGTCTGGCCGAAACAGGCAATGCGTTCGCCACGTAATGTAGGCAGGAGGTATTTTTCCTTCAGTTCTCCGGTGAGATCGTAAAGGTTGGAGCGCACATGGGGGCCCATAATGCCATGACCACGTGCGGGAAGCGCTATGGTGCGCGCGAATTCTTCCCATACGACAACGCTGGCCATCAGGTTCATGCCGAGGCCGCCGTATTCTTCCGGCACTTCCATCATCCAGAGGCCGAGGTCTTTTGTCCGGGCTTCAAATTTCTTGCGCCACTCAGGCTTCAACTTTTCGCCGTCACAGGTTTCGCGCTCGTGGGGGATCATTTCCTCATTTACGAAACGGCGGAGCTGATCGCGCAGCATCCGCAGTTCTTCAGGCATCGTGAAGTCCATGGTGTTTCCTTCTATGGCTGTGTTTTTGAACTATTCTGTCAGCGATACGTAATAGCGCCAGAGCGCGGCATCGCGGCCTGTCGGCGGTGCGCCAGGTTCTCCCGGCTTGGGATTGAGATCGCCTCGCATGAAGAAGTCCTGCTCGTCTTGCGGTATCGGCTGCGGATCACCCAGCAATTGCGCCTGATAATTCACTTCCGCCAGATTGGTGAGGTGAATGGCGGTGAGGGCGGCTTCCTCCACATTCACGCCGGCAGTCGAAATGCCGTGGCCGCGCATCATGCAGCAATCGGATTTGCCCATGGCGGCGGCAAGCTCGTCGCCGCGCTCGGGTGTGTCGCACAAAATACTGCGCGGATAGGTCGGAATACCCTTGAAGGCGAGTTTTGCGCTGGAGGGATCATAGGCTCCATAAAGTGGCAACAGCGGCTTGCGGCAAATGGTGAACAGCACGACCGGAAGCGGGTGCACATGAATGACTGCCTGAACTTCGGGCCGAGCTTTATACAACGCTGTATGGATGAAGACTTCGAGAGGCGCCTCCAGTCCCTGATCGTTGGCATGAGCCAGTTTACCGTCCAGACCGACTTCCACAACCTGTTCAGTGGTGGTGAAACGCACGCCCAGTTCGCCGGGCCCGCGTGCGCGGATGAACACACGATCGGTACCGGGGACCCGGGCGCTGGCGTGTCCCGTCGCTCCTTTTGCCAGGCCCAGCGCGCCGAGCACACGGCAGGCCTGCGCGACACGGGCGCGCAGTTCTACGAACTCACTCATGCATTTCCTCCTGCCATTCGTCGGGCGAATGATCTCTTATTTCGCGCTGGCCAGTTCTTCTGCGAACTGGGCCTGCCCTTGTGAGTAGGTGAAGCGGATAATCTCGTTCAACTTTGGATCCCGCACCACGCCATCTGGTTCTCCACCTTCCTGCACTTTGCGTATTTGCTGGCGCAGGAGGTCGCGATACATCACGACGCCCCTGTCACTTGCGCCGAGCAACTCGGTCGTGCGGTCGGCGATGGCGCCTTGTGTCTCCCAGGCCATCTGGTCCTGATAGACAAAGTTGTGCAGTTCGTATTCACCGTCCGGCTGAAGTGGATGAGTCATGATATCGAGCGAAATATCCTCATCCTTCTGGTCGACAATCGAACCATCCTCAGTGCGAAGAAATTCGACCCAATAGATGGCCGTGTGGGTATCATCGATCGGCACGCGGAAATGGATGGTCAGATATTTTGCCTGCGGGGCGATCAGAATGTTCGGGAAAATGGCGGGATGGCCATGTTCTTTTTCCGGGCGGTCACCGCCATACGTGCGCACCTTACGGATGCCGGTCCAAGTTTTCTCGCGGGAGAGTTCGAAATCAATACCTTCGATTGGACGGCCGAAGTAAGCTAGGTCCGGCGCCCATTTCTTGGCTTCTTCAGGAGGCCGTTTCTTCAACGCCCGTTCGAAGAGCTTGGCATGCAGCCAGAAGGTATGGGTGGGATCATGCGAATTCTCCTGCGCCTGGAGCCAGTTGTTGTTGTGCACGGGCAGAATGACATTGGTCCGGGTTCCATCCTTGCGGATGAGGAGTTCCCAATTGGGCAACAGAGGCGCGGGGTCCGGGCCGAGATAAGCAAAAACCAGTCCGGCCAGTTGCTTCACAGGATATGAGCGTAGTTTCGCCTGTTTCATCAGGGGAGAATTTGGGCGCTCGTACGGCTGCTCGATGCAATTGCCGTTCACGTCGAATTTCCAGCCGTGATAGGGGCAGCGCAGCCCGTCGTCCTCGCAAAAGCCGAAGAAAAGCGAGACGTGCCGGTGTGGGCAACGCTCCGGTATCAGGCCCAGGTTGCCCTTGCCATCGCGAAACAAAACGAGATTTTCGCCCATGATGCGCACGCGCTTGATGGGCTTTTCGTCTGTAAGCTCCTTAATGGCCGCAACCGGCATCCAGTAGCGCCGCAACAGCTCGCCGCATGGGGTGCCGGGACCAACCTTGGTGAAAAGAGCATTGTCTTCTGCGCTGAGCATGTATTCCTCCAGGTGACTGGCGGCAGAGGCCTCGGTGGGTAATGGCCGCGAACCGCTTTTTTAGCAGAGTAAGACCAGCATGCGAGAGGGTCAATCGCCCAGCTCTGCTTCACTCTGCCCCGGTGTTGCGGAACCCTGCGATTCCGCGCTCCACCTCGGTTATATGCCAGGGCGCAAAATCTTCCGGCCCGACAAGGCCGCAGGAATGGGCAATCATCTCCACATCGTCGCGCAGACGCTGCGCATAAAACATCACCCGGATCGCCTTGTCGGTGGGGTCGAGGCCCTTGATAAGTCTGGGATCGGACGCCGTGACGCCCGTTGGGCAATTGCCGCTGCCACATTTCATGGCCTGGATACAGCCCAGCGAGAACATGAACCCGCGCGCGCTGACCACAAAATCCGCGCCGCAGCACAGCGCCCACGCGACCTTGTCGGGTGTGACCAGCTTGCCTGCGGCCACGATCCTGATGCGCCGGCCAAGGGAGTGGCGTTCGCGCGCGGAGACGACAAGTGGCAGCGCAATGGTGATTGGCAGTCCAACCGATTCGGCCAGAGCAGCGGGGGCGGCGCCAGTCCCGCCTTCGCCGCCGTCCACATGGACATAGTCGGGGCAGCCTTCCGGGTTTTTGACACAATCAACGAACCATTCGTCCAGGTATTGCTCATCGCCCACAACGAACTTTACGCCGACTGGCTTGCCGGTGATGCGCCGGACACGGGCAACGAATTCACCGAGCTCACGGATATTTCCGATATCTTTGTGCCGATTGGGGCTGATGGACGCCTTGCCAACGGGGATGCTCCGGATAGCAGCAATTTCCTTGGTCACTTTGATTGCGGGTAGCACACCGCCTTTGCCGGGCTTGGCGCCTTGCGCGAGTTTAACTTCGATCATCCGCACAGTCTCGTTTGCTGCGATGACGCGGAGCCTTTCTTCGCTCAGTCCGCCGTTATCGTCGCACACGCCGTATTTCGCAGTGCCGATTTGAAAAACGATGTCTGCGCCACCCTCGAGGTGGAAGGGCGACAAACCGCCTTCGCCCGTGCTCATCCAAATGCCCGCCATTTTTGCCCCGCGCGACAGCGAGGTTACGGCAGCGTGGCTCAACGCGCCGTAACTCATGCCGGATATATTGAAGAAGCTTTTAGCCATATAGGGAATTGCGCAAGCGCCTGGCCCCTCGGTCACGCCAATCTGCAAGCCTGCAAAAGTTTTGCGATCTTCTTCAAGTATGGGAAAGGCAGCATTCCTGAAAGCAAAGCTCGGAGTCGCTGCGCTACCAAAACTGATATAGTTGGAAACATTTTTGGCCGAGCGGTAAATCCAGGAACGCTCAAGGCGATTGAAGGGCCGTTCGAGCCAATCGGGCAAATATTGATACTGCCGCATATATTCGCCCCAAGTCTCGGCGAAATAACGAAAATGCCCGAGAATCGGGTAGTTGCGCAGGATCGTGTGTTGGGTTTGCTTGACGTCGTGAACATAAATAGCGGCAATAGCGACGATCACGAGAACAGCCACAATCACAAGAAACGTCACCATTCATTCCTCCTGGACTTGTGCCGCGGGCCTCGGAGCAGCATGAGGTGAGCCTTTGCAGCGCAGTATGACAGGCTCACGATGAGCAATTCATTCAGCTGAAATACGGCTCACCGTGGAGTAGCTGTTTTCAGCATGTCCGCAAATACGCGCAACGATCTCCCTGGCGGAGATTTCTGGCGCTTCAGCGCGCCAGGCCACATATTGATCGGGCCGTATCAGAACGAGAGATGCTCGGTAAAGTTCACGCAGTCGAGCTTCCCGCGGGGCAATCGTGCGCAGGGGAGCCTTCATGTCGGCGAAGGTGAGTTGCAACGCGCCAATAAACTCGTCATCTGCGTCGTCGCCAATGACAAGCAATGTGAAGCCAGCGCCAAAGTGATCGTAAAGCGAAGAACCATCAGCCAGCCACAGATGGGGCGCAAGACAGCCCGGATGAGCGCTCGGCTCATAGGTTGTGGAGAGCGGTGGCGGCTTGGTGCCATCGGCCACAACTATCGACGAGCCGGAATAGTTTACGCCCAGGACAATGCCAAGGGTGTGAAATTCTGCGGCTTTGGCTTTTTGAATGCCTTCGCCCATGCGCCGCCGGACGGCTTCGCCTTCGGGAGAATCGTCTTCAAGCTTATCGTGCAGCATGTGCTGGCTTTGAACGGCGAGATTTTTGACGGCCTCGTCCATCACGGCATCATGGACCGGACGGCGTTCTGTTTCGTAGGTCGTCAGCAAATGTGCGCCACCCCAGCCTTGCAACATTGCGCCTAGTTTCCAGCTGATATCGACGGCATCCGCTATGCCCATGTTCATGCCGTATCCACCGAAGGGTGGGTGAACGTGACACGCATCGCCTGCCAAAAAAATGCGCCCGCCGCCGTAGCTCTCTGCGCTTGTGCGGCTCGCTGTCCAGTAGTCGACAGAAATGATCTCGGCTTCGACAGGTCGTCCCACAGCGGCTTCGAGCCGTTTGAAGATTTCTTGCCGCGCAAGTTCTTTTTCGCCGGGGCGCAGCACCGTTACAAAGGCCCAGAGATCACCGACATCCATCAGCCCGAGAGCTCCGGGGCTTTCCGGGTTCACTATCCAATAGATAAAGGCTTCGCGTTCCGGTTTCATTTGTCCGAGTTGCGGGCATTTGATGATGACATTCAGGAAATTGCCGAGATCACGGTCTCCCTTTATGGCAATGCCAAGCGTGCGCCGGATTGTGCTGCCGGGGCCGTCTGCGCCGATCACATAATCGGCTGTCAACGTCTCCGGGGTGCCGCTGGACGCTGTCTTGATCTGCACGCTGACACACTCGGCTGAGGGAAGAACGCCTGTAACTTCAGTGTCCAGCCGTAAAGCGACGTTGGGCAGCGTTGAGAGCTTTTCACGCAGTACGGCCTCGACCTTGTATTGCGGGATCCATTGAGCGTGTTCGCTAAATCGCTCATCGCGTGTGTTGGCCGTAAAGAATGCGTTTTCAAAGCGGGCAAGCTCGTAACCAAAAAGCCTCGTCTTGAACGCTATGTCGGGAGGGCTGCTGGCTGCGAGCGGGCTCAGTTCGCGAAGCCGATTGGCTATGCCCCACCGCCGCATATGTTCGACAGTGCGAACATGGGTCGTTTTGGCGCGCGGGTGCCAGCCCGCGCGATCCTGTTTTTCGAGAATGATCACGTTGATCCCGCGCAAGCCAAGTTCCAGCGCTGCAGCAAGGCCAACCGGCCCAGCGCCAACGATGATAACCTGCGCATCATGCGGCATGGAATTTACTTCGTCCAAAGCTTCTTTGATGCGATTGCTGCGCCCTCGGACATAGCCTTGAATTTTTCCCACATCACCTTGGGATTGACTTCGGGCTTGTAGGTTGCCTGCGATGAGAAGCCACAATCTGCGCCGGCAATCACGTTCTCACGGCCGCACAAATTGGTAAATCGTATCAACCGTTCAGCGATCAGTTCGGGATGTTCGATGATATTGCTGGCATGGGTGATTACGCCGGGGATGATGATTTGCCCTGGCTGCAATTTGACTGTTTCGAATACATGATATTCGTGTTCGTGGCGCACGTTTCCTGCCTCGAACGAGAACGCCTGCGCGTTGATCTTCAACATGTGAGGAATGACTTCCATCAACGATGCTTCGTGCAAGCGCGGGCCATCGTTAATACCATAGCAAGTGTGGAACCGAACCTTGTCCGCAGGTATGCCCCGCAGTGCATGGTTGATCGAGTCGACATACATGCCGGCCTTGCGCGCCAGCATTTTTGCGTCGTCCTTGTAATCATAGACGATATCCGACAGGAAGGGATCGTCCACCTGCAGCAAAAAGCCTGCGTCAACAATTGCTTTGTATTCTACGCGCATGGCTTCACCGAGCGCTTCAAAAAACTCTTCCTCGGTTTTGTAATATTCGTTCTGCGCCACGCCGCTGGGCGCCGTTGACGGAACAAACGCTTCTTCATATTTCTGGCCTGACAATGCGCTCTTGAGATTTTCGAGATCGCGCTTGAGGATGTCTTCTCCCTTGTATTTTACCGGCCCGGTGCAAAATGCGGGCACAAAAGGCGCAACGGTGCCACCCAGCATGGCGCGTTGAAAATAGTCCGCATAATATTCCGGAAATGCGTCAACTTCCTTGGCAAACAGGCGCATCTTGCGTTGGGGTTTGCCTTCGATTCCGGTGAGGCGTTCCTGAATGTAGGAGAAGAACCCAGGCTTTGAAGTTTCGCCATCTGAGGGAATATCGACGCCCACTTCGATCTGCTTGTGCACGATTTCGGCGGTAGCGCTTTTAAGGCGCGCGTCATATTTGGCCTTGTCGTAGTCGCGGCCCGAAAGCTTTTCACGCATCAGATCGAGGAGATCATGGGGACGCGGCAATGAGCCAGCGTTGGTCACAAGTATTCTGTTCGTGTTGTGCTTCATTTTCTGCGTCTCCTCGGATGTTCACCGCTATTTGGTTCCGGTGATTTCGTGGTGGCAAGCTAGCATATCGTGTGTTGTTGCACAGATGAAATCGCGTAGTTTCATGATAGGTGCGCTCCCACAGAGTGGGCAGCGGCCAACGTTTTTGTTCAGACCTTCCGCTATGACGGATTCTTTACACGGGGTTTGTCGTTGTTCCCTTGAACGCGAGATATCCTCCGTCCAGCAGCAGGTCCGTCCCCGTCATGAACGCCGATTCATCGCTTGAAAGAAAGACTGCGCCTGCCGCTATCTCTTCAGTCTTGCCGGTGCGCCCAACGAGATAGGCCGGACCCTTGGCGGCGTTGGCCTCCTCGCGACTTTTGAAACGCTGCAGAGCCGCGCGCAGGGTATCTATCGCGCCCGGCGAAATGGAATTGGCGCGGATATTGTCCTTGCCGAAATCGATCGCGAGACATTTTGTAAGTTGCAACACCGCGCCCTTGGAAGAGCAGTAGGCGGGACGCCTGGGCATGCCGATGTGACCGTGGGAGGATGCAATGTTCACAATGGCGCCCCCACCCGCGCGGCGCATTTCGCCCACAGCGTATTTGCACATCAAGAACATGCCGGTGAGATTGACGTCAAAGGCGGTGCGCCAGCTTTCCAGGGTAAGTTCCTCGACCGTGCCGAGGGGGGTGGCTGCAGCGGCGACATTGGCTAGCGTCGTCAGTTTGCCGAAGATTTCGACAGTGGATTTTACGACCTGTTCGCATTGGGCTGGGTCAGTCACGTCGAGGGCCCTTGCTTCGGCCAGGCCGCCATTGGCTCTGATGTCATCGGCTACGGCTTTGGCCTTTTCGAGACTTATATCGGCGACCAGAACAGTTGCGCCTTCGCTGGCATAGCGGTGGGCAATAGCTGTGCCGATTTCGCCACCTCCGCCGGTGACAATTGCTACGCGCCCTTTAAGCAGAAATTGTTTAGCCATTTTCCCCCCTCTTTGATTTGCTTGGGAACCATCAGTGCACAAAAACGCTCACTGGAAAAGACGGAAGGTCTATCGGGAAAACGACAGGGCTGACCTGTTACAAAACACGCCCATTTTTAAAGATCATTGTTACGAGGGCGGGATCCCATAAAATGCAGGCCAATTTGATGAAGCTGAATCAAAACAGAAAGAAGATGTAGTTTCTGCTAGGGCCTGTCGTCATTTAAGGGATTCGCAAATCAGTGAAAGCGTGATTCATGGGGAGCCTTCCTGAAGGAGGCTTGTGATGGAACGCCATGCTTTGCGCGACGATCAATTCGCTCGGATTGAAAATTTGCTTCCGGGTCGTCCC
>CAMDKB010000086.1 GCA_945901195.1 Rhizobium sp. Q54 | reverse complement strand
AAGGTCACGAAATTCATGGCCACCAAAGTCATGGCAAGCAATTTCCTGGCAATCAAATGCATCACGCTAGCACCAATCCGGCTGCCTGGCAGGACGAGCGGTACGAACACGCGCAATCCCCCGCTGCTGTGCGTGCGCGTCCTGATATTCCTTCTGCCCCGGAAGGCATGGACGACAGGCCGGCCGGGCGTTCAGCAATATCGCGCAAGTCGATTCTGTATATGGGCTCCGCGCTGGCCGTTGTTATCGCGGGGATCGGCGCAACGCTTGCAACAAGCGGCAAGGTCCGGATAGGTGGGGTTCCCACGATTGCCGCATCCAAAGATCCTATCAAGGTAAAGCCGGACGGAGAGGACGCATCAGCCCCGCGGGCCGTTCGCACCGTTTCAATTCTCGACAAAAGCGGCGTGAAGCCGCAACAGTCCAGCGCGTCCGGTCAGCTCGAACAGCCCGTGGATCTCACTCAGGTGCAGGCTCAACCGCGTGGATCGCGTATGAGTGATGGCGATCTGAACAAGATGGTCAATCTCACCAATCCCAATGCCACCCGGCCTATAGCGACGGTCGCGCCACAAGCCGCTTCTGCGAAGCAATCGACGGTAGCGCAGCAATCCGGCGGTTATTTTCCCGAACCGCGCCGGGTGCGCACGGTCTCCGTGAAACCTGACGGGACAGTGGTGCCTGACGTTCAGGCGCCTGTTCAGGCCGCACGGCCAGCGCCTTCCATTCCCTCACTTGCCGCGGGCACACCCGGCGCACGCCCCTCTGTGGCAGCCGCACCCGTAGCGCCGCGTCCGCAAGTCACTGCACCGGCCAGCGCCGAGAAGAATACCGCGCGGGCTAACCGTCCGCCCACCCTGGCTGAAAGTGCGCGCAATAGCGCGGAGGAACCAGATTCCGCACCCACCGCGACGGCGCGCCCCGCCAAACCGGCCGCGCTTGCTGAACGACCCAAGCCTGCCCCGCAGCGTGTTGCGAGTGCTGTACCGGCTTCAACGCCTCGCGCGACGCCTGCTGCCGCTCCTTCTGCCGGCGGTGGCTTTGCGATCCAGCTTGCCGCCCCGCCGAGTGAAGCGGAAGCGCAAAGCACGGCTGCGCGCTTGCGTCAGAAATTTGCCTCCGAATTGGGGGGCCGTTCGCCATCGGTTCGCCAAGCTGCTGTCGGCGACAAGACTGTTTATCGTGTGCGGATAAGCGGGTTGTCCCGCGAAGACGCGACATCGCTATGCTCCAAGCTCCAGAGCAAGGGCGGCGCTTGTTTCGTCGCCAGGAACTGAGACCGGAATAATTGAAGTTTATGGACCGGCGCTGTCAGCAGCGCCGGTTTTTCTATACAGGGGTGATTTATGCCTGCTCCCACTCGCGCTTTCATAACCGGCTGCAATGCGCTTCAACTGACAGATGAAGAACGCGCGTTTATCAAAAAGAACCAGCCGTGGGGGCTCATTTTGTTCAAGCGCAACATCGACAACCCCGCGCAAGTGATTCAATTGACTGAAGACTTTCGCGAGATTGTTGAACGGGAAAATGCGCCTGTGCTGATAGATCAGGAAGGCGGGCGCGTTCAGCGCATGGGACCGCCACATTGGCCCAAATATCCCCCTGCAGCGACATTGGGGAATCTTCCCGTATCGATCCAAACCCGTGCGTCGCTCGTGTGCGATAGCGCGCGTCTGATGGCGGAGGATTTGCGCGCGTGCGGCATCAATGTCGATTGCATGCCTGTTCTGGACGTTCCAGCACCCGGTGGCCATGATGTCATCGGTGATCGCGCCTATGGAAAGGACGCCGCTACGGTGACATCGCTCGGGCGGGCGGCTTGCGAAGGCTTGCTGGGGGGTAGAGTTCTGCCAGTTATCAAACACTTGCCGGGACACGGCCGGGCAGGGGCTGATTCACATCTTGAATTGCCCGTTGTGACAGCAAGCCTTGCTGACCTCACGGCTTCGGACTTCGCGCCATTTCTGGGCCTGAACACCATGCCGCTCGCGATGAGCGCCCATGTCGTCTACACCGCAATCGATCCTGATCATCCAGCTACAACATCGAAAAAGGTCGTGCGTGACTATATGCGGGGCCACATCGGTTTTGACGGGTTGATCATGAGCGACGACCTCGCCATGAAAGCACTCAAGGGGAGCTTCCATGAAAAGACCGAAGCGTTGTTTTCCGCAGGTCTGGATATGGCGCTTTACTGTCATTTTGATGCAGCCAGCGCGCAGGAAGTGGCGGAAGCTTCACCAGTGCTGGATGGCAAACGCGCTGAACGCGCCCTCCGCGCTTTGAAGATGATTGAAGGCAAGCCTGACCCATTCGACCGCGACGCCGCGTGGGCTCGCCTTCAGGGCGTTTTGAGCCCGTCGGTATAAAACCGCGTTCGCCGGCGCGTCAGCTTGGCCGCTTCAAGGGCGGTTTCTGTGCATACCGGCCCTCCGGCGGCGGTTTGGTCTTGCGATTGCCGCGATCAGATACGACCTTGTGATCGTGCAGTTTTGGAGCGGCGCAAGCCGAAGTGATTCGCGTGGCGGAACTCCCGTTTGAGGATATCGCTGAATTGGAGAAGGGGGATAGCGAACCCTCTTTTCTGGTTGATGTCGATGGATTTGAAGGTCCTCTGGACCTTTTGCTTGAGCTCGCCCGCCGCCAGAAAGTTGATCTTGCGAAGATTTCCGTCCTCGCACTAGCCGAACAATACCTCGAATTCATCGAGCAGGCCCGCAAAGTCAGGCTGGAACTGGCTGCCGACTATCTCGTGATGGCGGCCTGGCTTGCCTATCTGAAATCCCGTCTGCTGTTGCCCGAGGAGCCAAAGGGCGCAGAGCCAGCCGCTGCCGATCTTGCCGCCGCACTGGCCAATCGTTTGCGCCGTCTAGAAGCCATTCGCGCCGCTGCGGAGAAACTTTCCAATCGCCCGCGTGTCGGGCGAGATATGTTCCTGCGCGGCGAGCCGGAAGGCATTGCCATTATCCGCCATTCAAGATTTCAGACGACACTTTACGATCTGCTGTCGGCCTACGCCCAGCAGCGCCAGAAACAGGTATTGTCGCATGTGACTGTCCGCCAGCGTTTGGTCTGGACGATGGCCGAAGCGCGTGAGGCGCTGGAACGACTCGCCGGTCATACGATAGAATGGACAGTCCTGGACGATTACATCCTGCGTTACATCACCAGTCCGCAAATGCGTCGCACGGTGCGTGCGTCAAGTTTCAGTGCTTCGCTGGAAATGGTGCGGGAAGGCAAGGTCGTTCTGCGGCAGGACGAAGCCTTTGCTCCGATCTGGATCAAGGGGCGTACGGCGCTGGACGGAGCCCGAGATTTTCCAGACGAAGCAGCGTAATAGGGGAGCGTGGGTCAAGTGGCAGAAGCGGCAAGGTTGTTTCCCGTGAATGAAGAGACGGTTGAACCCGTGCGCAAGTCGCTGTCGCGCAAGCCTGCGACGCCCAAAGCCCCTGTTTTGACAGAAGTGCCCCCATCCGAACCCGCTCCGCGCTCGGCCCTGATGTTCGAGACCATGCGCATTGCCGAAGCCATGGTGTTCGCCGCCGAAGCGCCGCTGGAAGAAAGCGAAATTACCAAACGCATGCCTGAAGGCCTGAAGGCTGCAGACGTCATGTACGAACTGCGCAAGGATTATGAAAAGCGCGGCGTGAATTTGGTCCGGGTTGGCAGTAAATGGACATTCCGCACGGCCGGTGATCTGGGCTGGCTTCTCTCGCGCGAAATGCAGCAGCAGAAAAAATTGTCGCGCGCTGCGCTCGAGACACTGGCGATCATCGCCTATCACCAGCCTACGACGCGCGCTGAAATCGAGGATATTCGCGGTGTCACCATATCCAAGGGTACGCTGGATGTGCTGATGGAGACAGGCTGGGTGCGCTTGCGCGGTCGCAGGAAGGCTCCGGGCCGACCCGTCACGTATGGCACGACCGACGATTTCCTGCTGCATTTCGGACTTGAAGGTGTTTCAGACTTGCCCGGACTGGAGGAACTCAAGGGTGCAGGCCTGTTCGATGGCCGGTTGCCGCCCGGTTTTGGTATTCCCACACCCAATGACAGCGAGGAACTGACCGAGGACGAAGATCCGCTGGAAGATGGCGATCTGCTCGACTTTGCTGAAGGCGCGGATGATAGCGACAGCGAAGCCGGCGAACTGGTTGAGCCTGTACTTGAAGCCGCTGAGCAGCTTCAGGATGAACTGGACGCGAAGGAAAACAACGACGCCCGGGACATCTCGTCAGAAGGCCATAACGCTGACGAGAGTATCGAGGCGGCCAGCGAGGTTGAGAGTCCGCGCGAAAGCATGGAGGCAAGTCCCGAACCGGAACCCGGTGAGGGCTTTGAAGATCTAGGACCACGCGATCGCCGCCTGGAAGATTAGTCGCACCGGCCATACCTGTCGCTTTTGGTCAGGTTGGCGTTATACTGGTGTGCAATCTCCCATCTCAACGGATCCAGATAGCCTGGCATGTCATTCTGGAAGCTTCGCTACGGCGTCGAATTAACGGACCGCGAAGGCAACCGGCGCTGGCCGCCGCTTTTTCTGGTGACGATGCCCGTCATCGGCAAGCGTTTGCGCATCGACACGATGCAAGTGGCTTCGATCTTCAATCTCGTTCTCGTGACGTCTGGCGCCCTGGCGGCGATCATCTGGTTTACCACCAAAGGCATGACGTTTTTTGACGTTACGCTCCTTCTCATCACGCAATTCCTTGTCGGTCTCGGCATAACTCTGGGTTATCACAGGCTCTTCTGTCACAAGGCTTTCTTGGCCGGGCGTGGCGTTTCCATAATTTTGGGCGCGTTGGGTGCGGCCTCGATGCAGGGCAAGATCATGACCTGGGTTTCCGTGCACAGGAAACATCACCATCACAGCGATGAGGCCGGTGATCCCCACTCGCCGAAGTCCACCCGCGAGGGCCTTATTGCGGGTCTGCGGGCATTTTTGGGTGGCCACATGGGCTGGACTGTATCGGGCCGGCTTTGCAATTACACAGATTACATTCGGGACCTGCGCAAGGATGAGGCGATTGTCTTTGTAGACCGGTATTATTGGCTTTGGGTGTTGATGGGTTGGCTTATTCCCGGCCTTGTCACCGCAGCCTGGTACCAGTCCTGGTCAGGTTTTCTATCAGGCATATTAGGCGCAGGCGCTTTGCGCGCTTTCCTGCAAATGCAGGCGACCTGGGCAGTCAATTCGCTCGCGCATCTTTGGGGGTCACGACCCTTTGTGACCAAGGACGACAGTTGCAACAATGCTCTGGTCAACGCGATGACTCTTGTCGGCGAAGGGCTACACAATAATCATCACGCGTTCCAATGGTCGGCAAAATTCTCGTTGCACAAGGGCGAGATCGATCCGGGGTATTTGGTGCTCCGGGCGCTGGCTCATTTCGGTCTTGTATGGGATCTCAAGATACCCGGGCAGGAACTCATAGAAGCGCGGCGTGAAGCCGCAAATAATGCCGGCGTTGCCGCACGATAGTCCGGCGGCAACGATTGGCGGACCCTGCGGAATTCACAGAACGCCAAGAATGTCGGACTTCTGTGCACCAACTGCATTGATGACCAGATCCGCAATGCCATCGCCAGTAACATCGCCCATCAAAGTACCACCGCTGAGAACCAGTTGTCCGGCAACGCCTGTAAGTGAGTCCGCAAATACGAAACGGTCGCTCGTGGCATTTCCGTAGATCGCGTCAATCAGTCTCAGATCAATCTTGTCGATGCCCGTCTCAAAATTCAAAATAGTATCGTTGCCATATTCCACGCGGTACTGGCCTCGATAACTATTCCGATATCCGGCGCCTGAATCTCTGGTATCTTTGTACTGAAAAACGTCGGCGCCCGCGCCACCATCAAGAATGTCCGCTCCCTGGCCGGAGTAAATTGTGTCGTTGCCGCCCCGCCCGTTGATGATGTCGTCACCAGAGCCGCCTTCAATCACATTGCCACCGCCGTCGCCATTCAGAACGTCCTTTGCATAGCTGCCAATGATATTTTCAATCGAAGCGAGCTTGTCGCCTTCAGCATCGCCGCCGTGTTGCAAAGTCTGGGTCAAATCGATCTGCACGCCTGGGCCAGTGCTCCAGCCACTCGTGCTGTAGTCAATCGTATCGATCCCACCCTTGCAGTTTATGGTGTCTGCTCCAGCCCCGCCTTTAATAACGTTATTGCGTTCGTTGCCGGTGATCGTGTCATTAAAGGCAGTACCGATCACGTTCTCCATGTTGCGCAGCACATCCTCGAGTACGCTTCCACTGGCTCCGTTGAGGCGCGCGCTACCGTCAGCGAAGACCTGATACGTGCCGAAAGTCGCGACGAAAGTCGTTGTCGTATCCAGCGCTATGGTCATACCCGACGCTGCGGTTGAATAATCGACAGTGTCGATGCCCGTGCCGCCATCAAGAATATCGGCCTTGCCGTCGAAGCCGCCAAACAAATTGTCGTTGCCTGCACCACCAATCAAAGTGTCGAGACCTGCGCCGCCATCCAGGTGATTGTCGAGTTCGTCTCCGGTGATCCTGTCATTGAAAGCCGAACCGATGACGTCTTGTATTCCGTACAATTGATCGCCTTCGGCGTCGCCGCCGTGTTGCAAGGCAACACGGAGATCAACCTGCAGAGCAGACGTGGAATGTTCATAACTGGCTGTGTCAGTGGCGTAGGCAGTGCTGCTGCCGAATATGATGTCGGCGCCAGCGCCGCCTTCGATCACGTTGCCACCGTTATATGTAAAAATAAGGTCTCCACCACTTGTTCCGACAATGTTGTCGTAGCCGTAGGCAGATCCGTCTATCCGGTTTGGCAAGGCAACCATGTTCATCTCTCCTGTTGGCAAGGCGCGGCATCGCGCTGTTTCCGTGGAGAGGAACATGCATGGGAAAAACGACAGCGGCTGTTTCGCAGGTGACAGGGCCCGGGAAGGGCCGATCACTCATGTGTTAAAATGCACATTCGATTTTCAGGACGCTGCTGGTGGCGTTGTGCAGAAAACTATTCTGCAGCCGCCCGGGAGCCAGCCGGCTCACCAAATTCCTTGAGGCGCGGAAAAACCTCGCGCGCCAGCAAACGAATGCCAGCCGCCGTTTCCTCATGGCCCATAAAGCCGGCCTGACCGATGGCGAGCAGATTCCCGAAACCACCGACGGCGTCGTAGAAACGACGTATCTGCTTGACCACAGTTTCCGGACTGCCACAGAACAGATTGCCCTTCTCGATCTGGTCATCCACATCCATTTCGACCGGATGTTCGTTGTCGCGGCTTTCAGGCTTGGCGTTCCGCATGGCAGCCACATTTGCCGCGACCGAATTGTAGCCTGGCGCGTTGGCTATCCAGCGCGGGCCGTTGGCGTGCTGACTCATTTGCCAAAGCAGCTTTTGTCCCCCTTCGCGCCCTTCCTTGTCGGTGCGGCCTGTATATACAAAACCGGCATAGGCGAGCCGGTCGAGCCCCGGTGGCGCCGTCCGTCCTGCAGCGGCCCAGCCCTCTCGATAGCCTTTGAATATGTTCGGCGTATTCTTGAAACCGGAAATGAACGTCGCCAGTACATAGCCGCGCCGACCAGCTTCCAGTGCGCCATTGCCGGAACTGGACGCTGTCCAAAGCGGCGGATGAGGCTGCTGAAATGGGCGTGGCCAGATATTGACCATCCGGTGGTGGAAATAGCGGCCCTCGTGAGAGAAAGGTCCGTTGCGCGTGGTCCAGGCCTTGACGATCAGATCGAGGGCTTCGAAAAACCTGTCGTACATGCGAACCGGACTGCTGTTGGCAGGCGCTATTTCAAAAGGAACACCGCGAATAAATCCGCATTCGAGACGCCCGCGTGAAATACAATCTATCAGCGCCATTTCCTCAGCGACCCGGACAGGTTGATTGCGGTTGGCGATGGGATTGCCAAGCACCAGCAATCGCGCCCGTTTTGTCGTGCGCGCGAGAGCACCGAGTATGACCGGCGCTGCAGAATTGATGCAGGTGGGTGTCTGGTGATGCTCGTTGACCATGATGTCGAGTCCCTCGGCATCGGCCAGTTCCCATTCGCTGAGATAGCGGTTGTAGAGTTCTGAGCTGATTTCCGGATCGCAGACCTCGTTTGGCAACGTTACACGCACGCTGTCGTAATCCTGCGCAGGCGGAAGATCAGGGTAGGGCGCTTCAGTGAAATAGAAGACTCTCATCGTTTTAGCTCCAGAACCCTAAAGCTTTGCAAAAGCGGCGATGGCTACACAAAGTGCGCCTGGTTGCTCAACATGCGGAAAATGTCCGCAATCAGCGAGGACCTGTACTCTGGCTTTGTGCATCAAGGCGGAAAAGGCCTCGATATAGTTCTGCGAGATCATGCCGTCTGAACTGCCGCGCAACAACAGCGTGGGAACATCGACCCCAAACAACCGGCGCGCGAGTTTGGGATTGTGCATGTAGGGCTCCCAGCTCACCATCGCGAGTGTTTCCCGGTTGCGCGCAATGGCGGTGAGTTCCTCGTCGCCAAGCGTTGAAAAGTCCTGCACGGCTTTGTCCGGGTTGTGAAACAGCATCTTCCTCAGCGACGCATCACGCATGGCGAAAATATCGGGGACGTCGAGCCGGTCAGGTGGACCAACCTTGATTCCCACCGGCGCGACCAAAGCGAGGGCTCCGATGCGGCTCTGGTTTTTGGTGGCGATTTCGGCAGCTATCCATCCACCGATGGAAGCACCTGCCAAGGCAACATTTGTCAGCCCCAGCTTGTCCATCAAGGCAATGGTGAGATGAGCGTAATCATCAATGGAATCGAGCCAGTCCGGCAATTGCGAACGCTCGAAGCCGGGAAGAATGGGGGCGATGATGTCAAAGTCTTCTGCAAGTCTGTCGAGGACACGCGCATGCGCGTAGAGGCCATCGCAGCCGTGGAGATACACAAGCGTCCTTCCACGGCCGCCCCGGTGATAGGACAACTCGACGTCGCCAAGCTGGATCTTGCTCGAAGTTAACTGCATCGCAGTTTCAGGCCCGGATATGGCCGTGGTCTCGCTCATGGATATCCTGTCTGGGAAGTGCTCGCCCAAAGGATTACCGCCGCCTGGACGCAGGTCGTGCGCGCATCCCGCATGGTTTCCTCCTTTGGGCCTGTTCCATCCGGGATCAGCTTTGCCGTCCCCCAAGCCTCTTATCCGGAAGCTGACTCGGGCCACGCTTTTTTGCAAGTCTGAAAATCGGACTGGAAATCATGCGGAGACTTGACGCTAACTCGCCCGAAACTCGGCTAAGTCACCCAATTTCACGCTAAGTGCCTGCTTGTTTTTGCACCTCTGGTCCAATAATTTACAACTCAACAGACGCCGGGAGGTCCGGGCGCTGCAAAAGCAGGAGATTTCCATGGGCTCATTGTCAATTTGGCACTGGCTGGTCGTTGGCGGCATCGCTTTGCTGCTGTTCGGTGGCAAAGGCAAGATTTCCGACCTGATGGGCGATGTCGCCAAGGGCATCAAGTCCTTCAAGAAGGGCATGGCGGAAGACGAGAAGGTCGCCGAAACGCCCCCCGAAGTTGCAAAGACTATCGACCAGACAGCCGCTGCACCGGTTACGCCGACTTCGCAGACACAGAAAGTCAGCTGACGATCGGCTCCCGGCCAGCAACGCAACGCAGGAGGCCGGCAGTCATCTGCCGGCCGGTCGCGACTTGGAAGCCGCCGGGTTCATAGGCCATCGAGGCTGTTCAAAGGCCAGCAGGGCTGATGAAATTCGGCGGCCGTCGCCTGTTACTTTCATCTCCCATTGAGGGACGGTCTACGCCCATGTTTGACTTCGACGCCTCCAAATTGATCGTCATTGGCATCGCAGCCCTGTTGCTGATCGGGCCAAAGGATCTGCCGCGCGTTTTGCGTCAGGTCGGGCAATATGTCGCCAAGATGCGACGGATGGCGGGCGAGTTTCAGCAGCAGTTTTCCGACGCAATGCGCGATTCAGAGCTCCAGGACCTCAAGAAGGACATGGAGAAGATGGCGCAAGACGCCAAGCTTGACCTGAACACCGACGCCTTGCGCCAGACCGAGCGGGATTTGCGAGACGCCATCGACAACGCTGGCAAGCCCGTTGAAGTGGCCAAGGCGGCTGAACCCAAGAATCCCACGCCAGACAATGATCCCGACGGCGCGTTCATTCAGGTTGATATCCCCAGGGCTGCCGATGTTGCGGCAACCCATGCGCCTGCTGATGGCATTTCACATATGCCGGTCCGGGAAGTCGGACTCGATAGTGAACCGGCCCAAGCCCAGACGCTTGGCCAGACTGCTGCCAAGGTTTGATGCGCCTGCCTATGTCTGAAATTCCTGTGGCCCTGTTCCCAGAGGCTGAGCAAAATGTCTAACACCGTAATAAGCAATGACGCGATCCCAGACGAAGTCGAAAGCTCGAAAGCGCCGCTGATTGAGCATCTTATCGAGCTTCGCTCGCGGATACTCAAGTCGCTCATAGGCTTCCTCGTGGCGTTTGTCGGCTTCTTCTTTTTCGCCAAGGAGATCTACAACCTCCTGGTGATCCCTTTCCATTCCGCCGCAATCGGTGCCGGGATCACTGACCCGAAACTGATCTATACCGGGCCTGCCGAGTTCTTTTTCACGCAGATCAAGGTGTCGATGTTCGCCGCCCTGTTCGTGTCCTGCCCGTGGCTGCTGTCGCAGATCTACAAGTTCGTCGCGCCAGGGCTCTACAAGCACGAACGCGCGGCGTTCTGGCCTTATCTGGTGGCGACCCCGGTCTTCTTCGGGCTTGGCGCAGCGCTGGTCTATTTTCTGGTTCTGCCGAGCCTGCTGCACTTCTTTCTTGGCATGCAGCAATCCAAGGAGCCCGGTCGCGCCGCCATTGAGCTGTTGCCGCGTGTTTCGGAATATCTCAGCCTGATCATGACCCTGATCTTCGCCTTCGGGATCACATTCCAGATGCCGGTCATTCTGACGCTTCTGGGGCGGATCGGCGTGGTGTCGTCGCAATTCCTGAAAGAAAAGCGTCGGATCGCGGTCCTGATTGTATTCGTGATCGCCGCCGTCCTGACGCCGCCGGACCTGTTCTCGATGTTCTTCCTCGCGGTACCTGGTGTCCTGCTCTACGAGTTGTCGATCCTCAGCGTGAAGATGATCGAGAGGACCCGGGAAAATGAACCTGCGGCAGGGCCGGGCACGCCAGCCGAATAGGACCCGAGAGACATGTAAAATTGGCAGGCCCGGCATATTGCCGGGCCTGCTTGTTTCGACATCTTGCCCGGGCTAGTCCAGACATCAATCTGGAATCGCTCATGCCCGCTCGCGAACAGCTTTTGGCCGCATTGGTCGCCTTCATCTGGGGCGTGAGCTTCATTCCTGTGAAATACGGCGTGGAGGAAGTGCCGCCGTTGATGCTCTCAGCCCTGCGCTTCATCTTTACAGCTTTTCCGGCCATGCTTTTCATCAAGCCGCCCAAGGCGCCGCTGTGGGTCATCATCGCCTATGGAACTGCATTGGGAATCGGCCAGTTCGGCCTGGTATTTTCTGCGCTGCATCTGGGCGCTCCTGTCGGCATGACAGCAATCGTGGTGCAGACGCAGGTTTTCTTCACGCTCATTCTGACCGTGATCCTGTTTCGCGAAAAGCCGCTGTGGTTTCAGGTTGCAGGTACGTTGATTGCCTTTGCAGGCGTCGTGCTCATCGGGCAGCGCCGGGCCGGTGGCGCAGAATTGATGCCGTTTCTGCTTGTGCTTGCGGGAGCCTTTTGCTGGGGATGCGCCAATGTCATCGGCAAGAAGGCAGGGCGTATCGACATGCTGTCTTTTGTCGTGTGGACAAGCCTCGTTTCTCCCATTCCGCTCACGCTTCTGTCGCTCTGGCTTGATGGGGCAGGGGAGACGGCCAAGGTGCTCCACCCCTCCTGGAGCCTCGTGCTGATCGTGGCAATTCTTGCCTATCCCGCAACGATCTTCTGCTTTGGCGTCTGGAGCCACCTCTTGAGCCGCTATCCTGCCGCCTTAGTCGCGCCATTTGCGCTGTTGGTGCCTGTTTTCGGCCTTCTCTCGGCGGCGTTTGTTCTGGGCGAGACAATCACCGCGATTGAACTGATAGGCGGAACCTTGGTAATGGCAGGGCTCCTGTGCACGATTTATGGCGCGAATCTCACGCGCCGTTTCCGTTGAAAGTTTGAAATATGTACGACATCCGCTGGATCAGAGAGAACCAACAGGCGTTTGACGACGGCCGTATCAGGCGCAACCTTGAGCCGTTGTCTGAAAGACTGTTCGCGCTCGACGATGTCAGACGCGCAGCCATCGCCCAATCGCAAAAGGCGCAAGAGCGGCGCAACGCAGCGTCGAAGAAAATCGGCGCGGCGATGAAAGAAAAGAATACCGCCAAGGCAGATGAACTGAAGGCTGAAGTCGCGGTGCTCAAGGATCAGATGAGCGAATACGAGCGCGAGGAAAAAGCCGCGATTGAAGCTCTGCACAAGGCCTTGTCAGAAATACCCAACACGCCTTTGTCTGAAGTGCCTTTGGGCAAGGACGAACATGACAATGTTGAAGCGCGCGTGGTCGGCGTAAAGCCCGCGTTTGATTTCGATCCGAAGGAACATTTCGATATC
>CAMDKB010000085.1 GCA_945901195.1 Rhizobium sp. Q54 | reverse complement strand
TGAAAAGAAGTGAGGACGATGCGCCATGCTCGCTGATAAGGATCGCATCTTCACTAATATTTACGGCTTCCATTCGCCGTCCTTGAAGGACGCGATGAAGCGGGGCGCCTGGGATGGCACAAAGATGCTGCTAGATCAGGGCTATACCTGGATCCTCAATGAAATGAAAGCCTCCGGCCTGCGCGGGCGCGGCGGCGCGGGTTTCCCCACCGGCCTTAAATGGTCGTTCATGCCCAAGCCCGATCCGGCAAGGCCCTCCTATCTCGTCGTCAACGCCGATGAGTCTGAGCCCGGCACATGTAAAGATCGTGAGATCATGCGCAATGATCCGCATCTGCTGGTTGAAGGATGCCTGATTGCTTCTTTCGCGATGCATGCCAACGCTTGCTACATTTACGTGCGCGGCGAATATATCGCAGAACGCGAAGCGTTGCAGAAAGCCGTTGATGAAGCCTATGAGGCCAAGCTGATCGGGAAGGACAACATCCACGGGTTTCCCTTCGATCTCTATGTGCATCACGGGGCGGGCGCCTATATCTGCGGCGAGGAAACCGCACTGCTCGAAAGCCTTGAGGGCAAGAAGGGCATGCCGCGCATGAAGCCGCCCTTCCCTGCGAACATGGGCCTTTATGGCTGCCCGACCACTGTGAACAATGTTGAATCTATCGCGGTGGCGCCGACCATTCTGCGTCGCGGCGCAGGCTGGTTCTCAAGTTTTGGCGCGAAGAACAACGCGGGCACAAAGCTTTTCTGCATATCGGGCCATGTCAACCAGCCCTGCAATATCGAAGAGGCCATGAGCATCCCGTTCCGCGAGCTGATCGACAAGCATTGCGGAGGCGTGCGCGGCGGCTGGGATAATCTGATGGCTGTCATCCCCGGCGGCTCCAGCGTGCGCTGTGTTCCGGCCGAACAGATCATCGACTGTCCGATGGATTTTGATTCCCTCAGCAAGCTTCGCTCGGGCCTCGGCACAGCCGCTGTGATCGTGATGGACAAATCCACCGACATCGTGCGCGCCATTGCGCGGCTCTCATATTTCTACAAGCACGAAAGCTGTGGCCAGTGCACACCGTGCCGCGAAGGAACCGGCTGGATGTGGCGCGTCATGAATCGCATGGCCGAGGGTCGCGCGCAGAAGCGCGAAATTGACATGCTGCTTGAAGTCACCAAGCAGATCGAGGGTCATACCATCTGCGCGCTCGGTGATGCGGCAGCCTGGCCTATCCAGGGCTTGATCACGCATTTCCGTGGCGAAATCGAAAAGCGCATCGATCAATATGCAGCAAACCCCCATAGCGACAGCATCGGCGATCCGCTCGCCGCCGCGGCGGAGTAGGGCGCATGACCAAAATCCTCGTCGACAACATGGAAATCGACGTCCCGCCAGAATACACGCTGTTGCAGGCGTGCGAGGAAGCCGGCGTGGAAATTCCCCGTTTCTGTTTCCACGAGCGTCTGTCCGTCGCTGGCAATTGCCGCATGTGCCTGATCGAAGTGAAGGGTGGCCCGCCCAAGCCCGCCGCATCATGCGCGATGGCTGTTCGCGATCTGCGTCCCGGTCCCAATGGCGAGCCGCCGCAGGTATTCACCAACACGCCCATGGTGAAAAAAGCCCGCGAAGGCGTCATGGAGTTTCTGCTGATCAATCACCCGCTCGATTGCCCGATCTGCGATCAGGGCGGCGAATGCGATCTGCAGGATCAAGCCATGGGCTATGGCATCGACACCTCGCGCTTTCATGAAAACAAACGCGCAGTAGAAGACAAGTATATCGGCCCGCTCGTCAAGACGTCCATGAATCGCTGCATTCACTGCACGCGCTGCGTTCGTTTCACTGCGGAGGTCGCCGGCACCGGTGACATGGGCGCCATCGGACGTGGCGAAGATATGGAAATCACCACCTACCTCGAAACCGCGATGACGTCGGAATTACAGGGAAATATTGCCGATCTCTGCCCCGTTGGCGCGTTGCTGCCAAAGCCGCAGAATTTCCGCGCGCGTCCCTGGGAAATGCAGAAGACCGAGGGCATCGACGTTATGGATGCGCTTGGCTCCAACATTCGCATCGACACACGCGGCCGCGAGGTCATGCGCATTCTTCCCCGTGTCAACGATGCGGTGAATGAAGAATGGATTTCTGACAAGACACGGCAAATCGTCGATGGTCTCAAGACGCAAAGGCTTGATCGTCCTTATATTCGTGAGAATGGACGCCTGCGCGCGGCAAGCTGGCAGGAGGCGTTTGCGGCTATCGCAGCAAAAATGAAAGCTGCCTCGCCCCAAAAGATCGGCGCTATTGCAGGCGATCTTGCCTCAGTGGAAGAGATGTACGCGCTCAAGCTGCTCATGGAGAAGCTGGGTTCGAAGAATATCGATTGCCGTCAGGACGGCACAAAACTTGATCCGAAAAATGGCCGCGCGTCCTATCTTTTCAATTCGACAATCGCGGGCATTGATGAAGCAGACTGCCTGCTCATCGTAGGTTCAAACCCGCGCAAGGAAGCGCCGGTTCTCAATGCGCGCATTCGCAAACGCTGGCTGAAGGGCGGTTTCGTGATTGGCGTGATCGGTGAAAATGCCGAGCTCACTTACGATTATAAATACATGGGTGCAGGTGCGGACACGTTGACATCTTCTGCGGTCAAGCCACCGGAAGGCGTAAAAAAGCCCATGATCATTGTAGGGCAGGGCGCCCTTGCGCGCGAGGACGGCGCAGCACTGCTTGCCGCTGCAGCAAGGGTCGCTCAGTCAGCCTCCGGGACGGAAGGCTGGAACGGCTTCAATATTCTGCATACGTCAGCATCACGCGTCGGTGGGCTCGACATTGGCTTTGTGCCTGGTGAAGGCGGACTTGACGCCGCCGGCATGGCAAAAGGCGAGGTTGATGTATTGTTCAATCTTGGTGCGGATGAAATAGATTTAGCGCCGGGCGCATTTGTTATCTATCTCGGCACACACGGCGATAAGGGTGCGCATCGTGCAGATGTCATCCTGCCGGGCGCTGCCTATACGGAAAAATCCGGGACGTATGTCAATACCGAAGGACGCGTGCAGCTATCGCCGCGCGCGGCTTTTCCGCCCGGCGATGCGCGTGAAGACTGGGCCATTCTGCGAGCGCTTTCAGGCGCAATAGGCCAAACGCTACCGTTTAATTCACTCGCACAATTGCGCAAGGCGCTTTACGCGGCCGTGCCTCAAATGGCGCGTCTCGATCAGATCGAGGCAGGTGATTCCGGCGATATCGCAAAACTGGCAGCGGCGGGCGGTGCGCCCTCATCAGCGCCGTTCAGGAATGCAATACAGGATTTCTATCTGACCAACCCGATTGCGCGTGCCTCGGCTGTCATGGCCGAATGTTCGGCGTTGGCAAACGGGCGCATGCAGCAGGCGGCGGAGTAAGGATATGGATTTCTCCTGGGTCATACCGCTACTCATCATCCTCGCAAAGACGCTGGCGGTGCTCGTCTCTGTGCTGATCTATGTCGCCTATGCGATTTACGCCGACAGAAAAATATGGGCAGCCGTGCAAATGCGACGGGGCCCCAACGTGGTTGGCCCCTGGGGCTTGCTGCAATCTTTTGCGGACATGCTGAAATTTATATTCAAGGAGCCGATCATTCCCGCAAGCGCCAACAAGGGCGTCTTTTTGCTTGCTCCGCTGGTGACAGCGCTTCTGGCGCTGGCCGCCTGGGCCGTCGTGCCCATCAATGAAGACTGGGCTGTCGCCAATCTCAATGTTGGTATTCTCTACATATTCGCCATCTCTTCTCTGGGCGTTTACGGCGTCATCATGGGTGGCTGGGCGTCGAATTCCAAATATCCGTTCTTGTCTGCTTTGCGTTCGGCTGCGCAAATGGTTTCTTATGAAGTCTCTATCGGCTTTGTGATCATTACCGTTCTGCTGTGCGCCGGCTCGTTGAACCTGCAGGACATCGTGAAGGCGCAGGATACAAAATACGGCATGCTCGGCTGGTATTGGCTGCCGCTGTTTCCCATGTTCATCATCTTCTTCATTTCCGCGCTTGCGGAAACCAATCGTCCGCCCTTCGATTTGGTGGAGGCTGAATCTGAACTGGTTGCGGGCTTCATGGTGGAATATTCCTCCAGCCCCTACATGCTGTTCATGCTAGGCGAATATGTCGCTATCGTCACCATGTGCGCGTTGACTACGATCCTCTTTCTGGGCGGCTGGCTTTCACCTATACCCTTTGCGCCGTTTACCTGGATACCAGGCGTTATCTGGTTCGTCCTCAAGGTTTCCTTTGTGTTCTTCATGTTCGCAATGGTTAAAGCCTTTGTGCCGCGATACCGCTACGACCAGTTGATGCGTCTGGGCTGGAAGGTGTTTTTGCCGATTTCCCTGTTCATGGTCGTGCTGGTCGCGGCTGTCCTTCAGTTCACAGGCTGGGGAGGCAGGGTATGAAATTGCTAGCCACCAACCCCGGCGCAGCCGGCGCGCTGATTGGCCTTATCCTCGGCCTCGCTGAATATTTCATCGCCATGGTGATGATCCGCCGTTATGCCATTGTGGAAATCGCGACTGCCAAGAAAGATAACGAAGTCCTGCCAGGCATCGCTATCTTGCCGGGAACACTGCGCATGTTGCGCATCATTCTCATCGTCACCGCTGTCACGATCTATCCAGTCGTCGGGTACGTCGTTGGCAGCATGTTCGCATCCTGAGGAGTTGAAAACATGAAACTCGATCAGGCAGCAAAAGCCCTCTTCCTCACGGAATTTGTCGGCGCATTCTTTCTCTCCATGCGTTACTTCTTCAAGCCCAAGGCGACTCTGAATTACCCGCATGAACGCAATCCGCAATCTCCCCGTTATCGCGGCGAACACGCCTTGCGCCGTTATCCCAATGGTGAGGAACGCTGCATCGCCTGCAAGCTCTGCGAGGCGATCTGCCCGGCGCAGGCGATTACAATTGAAGCCGCACCGCGCGGCAACGACGGCACGCGTCGCACCACGCGTTACGATATCGATATGGTGAAATGTATCTATTGCGGCTTCTGTCAGGAGGCTTGCCCCGTAGACGCTATCGTCGAGGGCCCGAATGCGGAATTCGCAGTCGAGACCCGCGAGGAACTTTTGTACGATAAGGACCGGTTGCTGGCCAATGGCGCGCGCTGGGAACGTGAAATAGCCCGCAATATCTCGATGGATGCAAAATACAGGTGAGTTTCTCCCGCGCTGCGTCTGCGGTGCAGAGGGGTAATAAAGGACAAGACGATGTCAGTAGCCGCAGCCTTTTTCTATCTGTTCTCGGCCGTCATGATCGCCTCCGCGTTCATGGTGATCGCCGCCCGCAATCCTGTACACTCCGTGTTGTTTCTCATTCTGGCGTTTGTGAACGCGTCTGGCCTGTTCATCCTGCTCGGTGCGGAATTTCTCGCGATGATCCTGGTGGTCGTTTATGTTGGCGCGGTGGCCGTGCTCTTCCTGTTTGTCGTAATGATGCTGGATGTCGATTTTGCCGTATTGAAAAAAGGCATGCTGCAATATGCGCCCGTCGCCGCGATTATCGGTATGATTGTCGTGATTGAATTGGCTCTGGTTGTGGGTGGCTGGACGGCCAAACCCGGCGCAGCGCCGAAAGTGGTGTCCAATCTTTCAAACACGGAAGCCCTGGGCCGCGTTCTCTACACGCAATACGCCTATTTCTTTCAGGCCGCTGGCATGATCCTGCTGACTGCGATGATCGGCGCGATCGTGCTGACACTTCATCATAAGCCAGGCGTCAAGCGGCAGGTGATCGTCGATCAGAACGCGCGCGATCGCAAGGAAGCGGTGGAACTGAAAAAAGTTCCATCACGTACCGGCATCTGAGGACAAGAAATCATGGAAATCGGCCTCACACATTATCTTATCGTTGCAGCTATCCTGTTCACGACAGGCGTTGCCGGCATCATCATCAATCACAAGAACATCATTGTCATCCTGATGTCGGTGGAAATCATTTTGCTGGCTGTTAATATCAACATGGTGGCTTTCTCGGTCTATCTCGGCGATCTCACTGGCCAGGTGTTTTCGCTTTTGATCCTCACCGTTGCCGCCGCTGAAGCGGCCATCGGTCTTGCGATCCTTGTGGCCTATTTCCGTAATCGCGGTTCTATCGATGTCGATGACATCAACACGATGAAGGGCTGATCCGCGCATGTATACCGCTATCGTCTTTCTCCCCCTCGCCGGATTTCTGATCGCAGGCATATTTGGCCGCCAGATGGGGCCTCGTCCAGCGGAAGTCATCACGACGACTTTCCTGATGATCTCGGCGCTGTTGTCCTGGGTTGCGTTTGCTCAAGTAGGTCTGGGATCAGCCCCGGCCAGCGCATCGGTACTCGCCAACTGGTTTACATCTGGCACGATGAAAATCGACTGGGCGCTGCGCATTGATACGCTCACTGTGGTGATGCTCGTTGTCATCAACACCGTGTCGGCGCTCGTACACCTTTATTCCTTCGGTTATATGCACGAAGATCCCCATCGTCAGCGGTTTTTCGCCTATCTCTCGCTGTTCACCTTTGCCATGCTGATGCTGGTGACGGCAGACAATCTTGTGCAGATGTTCTTCGGCTGGGAGGGCGTTGGTCTGGCGTCTTATCTGCTCATCGGTTTCTGGTATGAGAAGCCGTCGGCGAATGCCGCTGCAATCAAGGCGTTTGTCGTCAATCGCGTCGGCGATTTCGGCTTTGCGCTTGGCATATTCATGCTGTTCGCACTTACCGGCTCAGTGTCTCTAGATCATATCTTCGCCGCTGCTCCGGGTCTTGCGCAGAAAACAGTCCATGTCTTCGGCATGGATGTGAATGCGATGACCATTATCTGCCTGCTGCTCTTCATGGGGGCCATGGGTAAATCGGCGCAGTTTCTCCTGCACACATGGCTGCCTGATGCGATGGAAGGGCCGACACCGGTGTCTGCACTCATCCATGCCGCCACCATGGTGACGGCAGGCGTGTTCATGGTGTCGCGTCTGTCGCCATTGTTCGAGACGTCGCCGGACGCGCTGAACATTGTCATCATCGTCGGAGCGACAACAGCGTTTTTCGCGGCGACCGTTGGACTTGTTCAGAACGATATCAAGCGCGTGATTGCTTATTCCACCTGTTCGCAGCTGGGTTACATGTTCGTCGCCTGTGGCGCAGGAGCCTACAATCTCGCGATTTTCCATCTCTTCACGCACGCGTTCTTCAAGGCGCTGCTGTTCCTGGGGGCAGGCTCGGTCATCCATGCCATGCATCATGAACAGGATATGCGGCGCATGGGCGGGCTTGCAAAACATATTCCGATCACGTTCTGGATGATGACAATTGGTACGTTTGCGCTGACAGGCCTGCCGTTGACTTCTGGCTTCTACTCTAAAGACGCGATCATCGAAGCAGCCTTTGTTGCCCATCGCCCCGCCGCGCTCTACGCTTTTGTCATGGTGGTGATTGCTGCGGCTCTGACGTCGTTTTATTCATGGCGTCTGGTATTCATGACCTTCTTCGGCAAAGAGCGCTGGGCCGAAGACGCGCATGATGCCCATGGTCATGATGACCATACGCACGTTGCTGCTGGCGACCACGCCACTACCGCTCATGGCCATCACAAGCTGGAGCCGCATGAATCGCCTAATGTCATGTTGGTCCCGCTTTACGTGCTTGCGGTGGGCGCGCTGTTTGCGGGCCTGCTGTTCAAGGATTATTTCATCGGCGACCAGATGGCCGGTTTTTGGAAGCAGTCCCTGTTCTTCGGCAAAGACAACAAGGTGCTGGAAGAGATGCATCACGTGCCGGCCTTTGTTGCGCTGGTGGCGACCTATGCAATGCTGGTCGGTCTTGTGGTGGCCGTATGGTTTTATATCTTTTCGCCGGATACCCCGCGCAAGCTCGCAGAACAGCATCGTCCGCTCTATTTGTTCTTCCAGAACAAATGGTATTTCGATGAGCTCTATGACCTGATCTTCGTGCGGCCTGCCTTCTGGCTGGGGCGTCTGTTCTGGAAGGGCGGCGACGGCCGCATCATTGACGGACTTGGCCCCAACGGGATTTCGGCGCGCATTGACGATCTGGCGGGACGTGTCGTGAAATTGCAGACCGGATATATCTATCATTATGCCTTCGCTATGATGATCGGTCTGGCAGCTATTATCACCTGGTTCATGCTCGGCGGGGTGCATTGAGATGTTTGGCTTTGGCATTCTCTCAGGGCTGATCATCCTGCCATTGGTAGGCGCTGCCTTCATCCTGGTTCTGCGCGGCGAAAGCGAAGCGGCGCTGCGCAACGTGCGCTGGACGGCGTTGCTGACTACGATCATCACTTTCCTCCTGTCACTTTTCGCGTGGAGCCTGTTCGATACGCGTTCGGCTGACTTCCAGCTGGTTGAACAGAAAGCCTGGCTTGGCTCGGGAATCATCTACAAGCTGGGCGTCGATGGCATCGCGATGCCCTTCGTGCTGCTGACCACGTTTTTGATGCCGATCTGCATCTTGGCGTCCTGGGAATCAATCACAACGCGCGTCAAGGAATACATGGTCGCGTTTCTGGTGCTGGAAACGCTGATGATCGGCGTCTTCTGCGCGCTTGATCTCGTGCTGTTTTATCTCTTCTTTGAAGCCGGTCTCATTCCGATGTTTCTCATCATTGGTGTGTGGGGCGGCAAGAACCGGATCTACGCCAGTTTCAAGTTCTTCCTGTATACGCTGCTTGGTTCGCTGTTGATGCTGCTGGCCATCATGGCCATGTATGGTGTCGCGGGCACGACAGATATCGTCACATTGCTCAAGACCAACTTTCCCTCGTCCATGCAGAAATGGCTGTGGCTCGCGTTCTTTGCGTCCTTTGCTGTGAAAATGCCCATGTGGCCCGTGCATACATGGCTGCCCGATGCGCACGTCGAGGCGCCGACGGCGGGCTCCGTTATTCTTGCCGGCATTCTGTTGAAGATGGGCGGTTACGGTTTCATCCGCTTCTCGCTGCCGATGTTTCCTGAAGCATCGCAATATTTTGCGCCGCTGGTGTGGACGCTGTCGATCATCGCCATCATATACACCTCCCTCGTCGCGCTGGTGCAGGAGGATATGAAAAAACTCATCGCTTATTCATCCGTGGCGCATATGGGTTTTGTCACCATGGGCCTGTTTGTGATGAATACGCAGGGTGTGCAGGGCGCTGTCTTCCAGATGGTCAGTCACGGTCTTGTCTCCGGCGCATTGTTCTTGTGTGTCGGTGTTGTCTATGACCGTTTGCACACGCGCGAAATTTCAGCCTACGGCGGCATTGTCAAGAATATGCCGATGTATGCCTTCGTGATGATGCTGTTCACCATGGCTAACGTAGGTCTGCCCGGCACGTCAGGCTTTGTTGGGGAGTTTCTCACCTTGGCGGGAGCGTTCCGCGCCAACTCGTGGGTGGCCTTCTTCGCAACGGTGGGTGTCATTCTCTCGGCGGGCTATGCGCTATTCTTGTATCGCCGGGTCATCTTTGGCGTGCTTGATAAGCCGGCCGTTGCGGCAATGAAGGATTTGAGCGCCCGCGAAATCGTCTGCCTTGCGCCACTTCTGGTGCTGACGATCTATTACGGCATTCATCCCGGGCCGATCCTTGAAGCCTGCGCACCGGCCGTAGATCTTCTCATCAAGAATTACCAGACAGCCATCGCAGCGGCCAAAACCGCCGCCGTCGCGCTGCATTGAAAGTAAGACCATGTCGCTCTCATTCCAGTTCGCTCACTCGCTGCCGGAAATCATCATCGCGCTCGGTGCGCTCTTCCTGTTGATGCTTGGCGCATTCGGAGCAGGCAAGCGCGACTGGATCATTACAGAATTGGCGATCATGATTCTCGGAATCGCGCTGATGTCGATGTTCTATCCGGTCGATGGCAAGGCGCTGGTCTGGAACGGCGCCTTCGTCGATGACGCCTTTGCACGGTTCATGAAAATGCTGGCGCTTGGTGGCGCGCTGGTGTCGCTTGTTTTGTCGCGTGAATTCATGGCGCGTGAGGAAATCGATTTTTTCGAATTCCCCGTCCTGATCCTGCTGGCGACGCTGGGCATGTCGATGCTGATTTCAGCCAATGGCCTTATCGCACTTTATGTTGGCCTGGAGCTTATGAGCCTTGCACTTTATGTTATCGCCGCGTTCCATCGCGATAACTTGCGCGCGTCCGAAGCGGGCCTGAAGTATTTTGCCCTCGGCGCGTTGTCCTCGGGCATGTTGCTGTATGGATCTTCGCTGATTTATGGATTTACCGGTACGGTGAGTTTCCCCGAGCTGGCCGTCGCGCTGCGGGAAACGCCTTCCCTTGGGACCATCTTTGGCCTTGTGTTCATTCTCGCCGGGCTGGCGTTCAAGATGTCCATGGTGCCTTTCCACATGTGGACGCCGGATGTGTATGAAGGCGCTCCCACGCCCGTGACAGCGTTCTTTGCGTCTGCGGCCAAAATGGCGGCTGTAGCGATCACTGTCCGCATCGTCATCACAGCTTTTCCCGGTATCAAGCCGCAATGGCAGCAAATCGTGATGTTCATCTCGATCCTGTCGATGATTGTTGGCGCCCTCGGCGCGCTTTGGCAGACCAATATCAAGCGCCTCATGGCATATTCCTCGATAGGTCACATGGGCTTTGCCATGGTGGGACTTGCCGCAGGTTCCGAGAACGGCGTCGCCGGCGTCTTGATCTATCTCGCCATCTATCTTGTGATGACATTGGGTACGTTTGCGGCCATTCTGAGCATGCGTGTTGGCAATCACTATGTCGAAAATATCGGCGATCTCGCAGGCCTTTCGCGCAACAACGGTTTGATGGCGTTCACCGTGGCGATGATGATGTTTTCGCTCTCAGGAATCCCCCCGCTCGCAGGCTTTTTTGCTAAGTATTACGTCTTCGCGGCGGCTATCAATGCCGGGCTTTACTGGCTCGCCGTGATTGGCATGCTCGCCAGCACAATTGCTGCCTTCTATTATCTGCGTGTTATCAAGATCGTATATTTTGATCCGCCCGCCCGTCCTTTCGAGCGGGCAGCGATTGAAGTACGCGGCGTCATGACAATTTGCTTGATCATAGTTGTGATATTTGGCGCCATTGCAAACCCGTTAGTGGAAGCAGCCGGTGCTGCGGCTCGTTCTCTCGTCTGGTATTGAGCATGCAGCCGGGCCCCGCGGCGTTAGCGGGCGGATATCGGGTCGAAGCCTTCGATCTTCTAGGTTCCACCCATGACGAAGCGATGTTGCGAGCCCGCGCAGGCGATCCGGGCAAGCTCTGGATTGTTGCGCAGCAACAGAGCGCTGGACGTGGTCGCATGGTGCGTCCCTGGGCCTCGCCGTCAGGTAATCTCTATGCCAGCCTGTTGCTGATTGATCCTTCACCCGTAGCGGTCTCACCGCAACTTGGGTTTGTCGCGGGTGTTGCGCTGGCTGATGCGGTGGCTTCGATGATCGGGCCAGGCAGGGCGTTATTGAAATGGCCGAACGATCTGTTGCTTGATAGCGCCAAACTCGCCGGTCTGTTGATCGAGGCGACGACCATGCCGGATGGGCTTTTTGTCTGCGCTATTGGCTTTGGGGTCAATTGTACGAGCCATCCGAAGGGTCTTCCATACCCTGCCACGAACCTGTCAGTTCACGGCGATAATTACAGTGCTGCAGTACTTTTTCCAGCATTAAGCGATGCATTCGCGCACTGGTTTGACCTCTGGTCTGGCAGCAAGAACTTCGCAGCCATCCGCCAAGCCTGGCTGGATCGCGCTCACCCGGCAGGCACAAACTTGCGTGTCAGCGCGCCAGACCGCATAAGGGTGGGGAAATTCAAGACCATTGACGTACAAGGCAGGCTTGTTCTCGATTGCGCTGAAGGTGTCATCACATTTGACGCAGGCGACGTATTTCCGGTGGCGGGCGCCGCGAATAACCAATCCATCCCGGAGCAGAATTCCTAATGGCTGACAACGAACTTGTAATGATCCCGCTCGGCGGGATCGGTGAAATCGGCATGAACGCGACGCTCTATGGCTTTGGCCCCAAGCGCAAGCGCAAATGGATCATGGTTGATTGTGGCGTGTCTTTCGCTGGTCCCGACCTGCCCGGTTGCGATCTCATTTTTCCTGATGTGTCCTATATCTCGAAGATAAAGCAGGACCTCGTCGCGCTCATCGTCACTCACGCGCATGAAGATCATATCGGCGCCATTCCCTTTCTGTGGAACAAGCTGGGATGTCCTGTCTATGCGACGGCGTTTGCAGCGGGCCTTTTGGAAATCAAGCGCCTGTCCGAGGAAGGCTCGCCAAGGGTTCCACTGAATATTGTCAAACCTGGCGATCGCGTCGACTTTGGCCCCTTCAATGTGGAATTCATCAAGGTTGCCCATTCCATTCCCGAAAGCACGGCGCTGGCGATACGCACAGAAGCCGGGACGGTTCTTCACACCGGTGACTGGAAGATCGATGCGACGCCCGGGGCAGGCTGGGCAACGGACGAAAAGCGGTTGCGCGAAATTGGCGATGAAGGCGTGCTCGCACTCGTCTGCGATTCCACCAACATTCTGCGTGATGGCGTCAGTCCGAGTGAAAGCGACGTTGCCGCAACGCTCGAAAAGCTCATCAAGGATGCGCCCGGCCGAGTTCTGGTGACGACTTTCGCGTCCAATGTTGCGCGGCTGCATGCGGTGGCGGAAGCATCGATG
>CAMDKB010000084.1 GCA_945901195.1 Rhizobium sp. Q54 | reverse complement strand
GGTCGGGCGGGACGGGCCGATGGCGCTGGAAGAATTTACGCGGGTCATCAACGTAAATCTCAATGGCACTTTCAACATGCTGCGCCTGGCTGCAGCCGCGATGCAAAAGCTTGAGCCGCTGACAGACAATCAACGCGGCGTGATGATTTCGACAGCTTCGGTTGCTGCGTATGAAGGGCAGATCGGCCAATCGGCTTATGCCGCTTCCAAGGGCGGCATCGTCGCGCTCACCATTCCGCTGGCGCGCGAACTGGCGCAATTCGGTGTGCGTGTTCTTGCCATTGCGCCAGGGCTTTTCAAGACGCCGTTGTTGGGATCGCTGCCGCAGGAAGCGCAGGATTCACTTGCTTCGGCCATTCCCAATCCGCGCCGTCTTGGCCACTCGGAAGAATATGCTTCGCTCGCCTGTCATATGGTGGAGAACAATTATCTCAATGGCGAAGTTGTTCGCCTTGACGGTGCGCTGCGCATGGCGCCGCGCTGATCTTGAAGTACTGGAGAGGGAGTTCGATCATGAAGGTATTGTGGAAGGGTATATCGCTTGCAGCATTTGCTGTGGCGCTCGCTTTGCCCGCCAGCGCGCAGGTGAAGGTTGGTGTTACGCTATCGACGACGGGACCAGCGGCTGCGCTGGGCGTGCCGATCGCCAACGTCATCGAATTGCTGCCGCGCGAGATCAATGGCGTCAAACTTGACGTTATCGTTCTTGACGATGGTGGCGATGCGGGCCGTGCGACAACCAACGCGCGCCGCCTTATCACTGATGACAAGGTGGATGTGATCATCGGTTCATCGACGACGCCGCCAGCAAGCGCGGTAGGCAATGTCGCCTTCGAAACACAGACGCTGCATCTTTCCACTGCGCCGACGGCTATTCCTGCAGAGCGTATGAAATATACGTTCGTGCTGCCGCAGGACGTGGCCATCATGGCGGACGTCATTTTCAAACATATGGTCAAGAACAATGTGAAGACGCTTGGCATGATCGGCTTTTCCGATTCATGGGGTGATCTCTGGTTGTCGCAATACAAGAAGATCGCCGAGCCACTCGGAATCAAGCTGGTAGCTGAGGAGCGCTATGGCCGGGCGGATACGTCCGTTACCGGGCAGACATTGAAGATTGCCGCCGCCAAGCCGGATGTTGTTCTTGTGGCCGCTTCGGGAACCGCTGCTGCGCTGCCGAATATTGCGCTGCGCGAGCGTGGATATAATGGCGCCATCTATCAGACACACGGGGCAGTCTCGAATGTGCTGATGAAAATCGGCGGCAAGTCCATCGAAGGCACGATCCTGTCTTCGGGACCTGCAGCTGCAGCTGTTGCTGATTTGCTTCCGGCGGGCGCGGCAACCAAAGCGGAAGGCGAAGCCTACATAAAGCTGTACGAAGCCAAGCACGGTCCCGATTCCCGGACACAATTTGGCGGCCACGGCTATGATGCCTTTGCTGTCCTCAAGCGCATTATTCCAGCTGCTTTGAAAACCGGCGCGAAGCCTGGCACACCCGAATTCAAGGCGGCGCTTCTCCAGGCGATCACATCTGAGAAGGATATCGTGGCGACGCAGGGCGTTTATAACTTCACGGAAAAGGATCACTATGGCCTCGACGAACGTGGCCGTGTTCTGCTTGTCGTCAAAGACGGAAAGTTCGCGCTGCTGCCGTAAGATCAAAGGCTGTTTCGATTGATCCATCGTTCAATCGAAATATCTGGTGAAACATCCGGCGCGTCAGAGGCGCCGGACTTTCTCAAGCGAAGAACCAAGCCTCTTCGCTTCGGTAAAAGAGATTGCCGCACCTCCCGCGGCTTTAAACTGGCGCTGTCCTCGCATGCGAGACAGCGCCGTTTTTTTTTTGCGGGGCGTACAACATTCCCGTTTCTAATGCGTGGCGAGGCCGAGGTAGGTCTCGACGATCTTGGGGTCGGCAGCAAGGTCCGCAGCCTTGCCATGCAAGGTGATTTCTCCCAGCTCCATCACATAGGCGCTGTCTGCAACACGCAAGGCAGCGCGCGCATTCTGTTCGACCAGAAGAATGGAAACGCCAGCGCTACGGAGATCCCGGATGATCGCAAAGATATCAGCAACGATCAAAGGCGCGAGGCCGAGACTGGGCTCATCCAGCATCAACAGGCGTGGTTTAGCCATGAGGGCGCGGCCCATGGCCAGCATCTGCCGTTCACCACCCGACAAGGTTCCAGCCAGTTGCCTGCGTCTTTCTTTTAATCTTGGAAAACGCGTAAAAACTTCTTCGAGTTGCTGTGCGCGTTCGTGTGACGATATCAGAAATCCGCCCAGCAGAAGATTGTCTTCCACCGGCATGGTTGCGAAAAGTTCACGCCGCTCGGGCACAAGCGTCATGCCTCCACCGACCCGATCCTCGACAGGCTGGCGCAGGATGTTTCGGCCTTCAAATTCGATTGCGCCGCGTGCGGGCAAAATCCCCATGGCGGCGTTGAGCAGGGTGGTCTTGCCGGCGCCATTTGCGCCAATGACAGTAACAATTTGCCCGCGGGGCACGTCAATAGAGACGCCGTGCACTGCTTCAACCTTGCCGTAGGATACAAAAAGGTCACGAATGGACAGCAGGAGGTCGCTCATGCGTCTGCTCCCAGATAGGCTTGGATGACAGCGGGATGTTTGCTGACTTCAGCCGGCGTCCCTTCTGCAATCCTGGTGCCGAAATCCAGCACAACGATATGGTCGGTCAGGTTCATCACGAAGCCCATATCGTGTTCCACCAGCAGGACTGTCATGCCTTCGCTGCGCAATTGCCGAAGCAGCGTTGAGAGCTGCTGCTTTTCGAAATGGCGCAGGCCAGCGGCAGGTTCATCGAGCAACAGGAGCGCGGGATCGAGGCAGAGTGCGCGGGCGATTTCGAGAATGCGCAATTGTCCAAGCGCAAGGCTGCCGGCTTGTTTGTGCATGTGCTCGCCCAAGCCGACACGTTCGATCTGGCGCGCGGCTTCGGCGAACAATTGCGCCTCCTCCTTGCGATCCAGTCGCAGTGAAGCCGAAACGACGCCGGCCGATCCGCGCAAATGTGCGCCAAGCGCGACATTGTCGAGGACGCTCATGTCGGCGAGCACTTTCACGTGTTGAAATGTACGGCCGATGCCACGCGCGGCGATCTGGCGAGGTGACAGGCCGTCGATACGTTCGTCAAGGTATCGGATTTCGCCGGAAGTGAGCGGCAACGTGCCCGTTACAAGGTTGAAGGTTGTGCTCTTGCCCGCGCCGTTGGGACCGATGAGGCCGGCAATTTCGCCTGCCTTGATGCTGAAACTTACGTCATTGACTGCTACGAGCCCCTGGAATTGCTTGCGCACCATTTGTAGATCGAGAATTTTGCGCCCCGCTTCAGGTCGTGGACGCTGGCTTAGGGCAGGGACGTGTCTGTCAATAACGGGGTCCGCAGGCTGAGGCAGCAATCGTTCAACCAATGGCCAAAGACCCATGCGCGATTTTTGCAGGATCAGAACCAGGACGATGCCGAAGACAACCTCTTCATAATGGGCCTGTCCGCCAAATAAAAATGGCAGCAGCCGCGTCAGTATCTCCTTCAGAAGGGTGACGAAGGCTGCGCCGAAAATGGCCGCCGCCGGATGCCCCGCGCCGCCTGCAACGGCCATGAACAGATATTCGATGCTTGCGCCAACGCCGAACGGCGTTGGATTTACCGCGCGCTGCATATGCGCATAAAGCCAGCCCGAAATGGCGGCGAGAAGTGCGGCATAGACAAATACGATGAGTTTGGTGCGAGTGGTGTCAACGCCGAAGGATTCGGCCGCGCTCGACGCACCTCGAAGCGCGCGGATCGCCCGGCCGGTGCGTGAATCCAGCAGGTTACAGGTCATGAAAACGGCGATGATGACAAATACCCAGATCACATAAAAGATCGAGCGGCTGTCGAAGAATTGAAAGCCGCCGATGGACAGGGGCGGCACAGGGGTGATGCCATCATTGCGGCCAAGAAAATCAAGTTTGCCGAAAAGATAAAAGATCGCGATGCCCCAGGCCAACGTGCCCAGCGGCAGGAAGTGGCCTGAGAGAGGCACCGTGATGATTCCCAGCACTACAGCTGCAAGCATCGTTATCGCTACTGCGATGAACAGGCTGAGCCATGGCGACATGCCGTGATAGGCGCACAGCACCGCAGTTGTATATGCCGCAAAGCCGCAGAAAGTGGCCTGACCAAACGAGGTCATGCCACCGACGCCTGTCAACAGGATCAAGCCGATGGCAACGAGCGCCGCAAGGCCGATGTTATCCAGCAATGTGATCCAGTAAACCGGAATGCCGGGGATGAGTGGAACGAGGAATATGATAATGGCGAGGGTGGCGAAAAAAATCGACCGGCGCGATCTGGCAGGTGTCGTGCTCACGGGCGGTGATGTCGCGGAGGTATTGCTCATGGCTATTCTTCCTCCTCTTCGACATGGTGGGAAGATAACGAAAGCCATATCAGCACGGGTATGATCAAGGTGAAGACAATCACTTCCTTGAACTGGCTTGCATAGAAAGAGGCGAGCGCCTCGGCAATGCCTACAGCAAGAGCGGCGATGACAGTCAGTGGATAACTGGCGAGCGAGCCAATGATGGCCGCGATAAATCCCTTCAGCCCGATCAGAAAGCCGGTGTCGTAATAGATCGTGGTCATGGGCGCCGATAATGCGCCAGTCAGTGCGCCGATGATGGCCGCCAGCACGAAGGCGATGGCGCCCGACAGCGATGTACGAATGCCGACGAGCCGCGCGCCGAGGCGATTGATCGCGGTGGCCCGCAGGGCCTTGCCGAACAGCGGCTTGTTGAAGAAATAGGTCAACGCCGCCATGGTCACGAGGGTGAGGACATAGATCGATAATGTCTGGCCTGTGGCAACAAGCGGACCAACTGGCAGGCTGAGCGTCGAAAGCGGTGTTCCACGCAGGCCCTCAGCGCCAAACAAGACGAGGCCCAGGCCCTGCATGGAGAGGTGAACGCCGATGGCAACGATGAACAGGGTGAGGACGGAAGCCTCCGCTACAGGCCGGAACGCAATCGTATAGAGATATGGCCCCATGGGCGTTATAATGGCGAGCGTGATGAGAAGATTGGCCCAGGGTGGCAATTTCATAGGCGCCAGCCAGATAACAGCGAGCGCGATGAGGCAGGGCAGGATGATTTTGATCAGCGCTTCGCGAACAATCTTTCTCGCATTAAGATCATGCCTGGACATCCAGAGTTCGACCGCAAACGCGACGACGCCAAAGCCGATGAGCAGCCAAATTGTACCTGGCACGCGGCCGGTGTCGAGCAGGGCCAATGTCAGCGCGCCGTAGGTGACAAACTCGCCCTGCGGAACGAAAATGATGCGCGTAACGGCGAAGACAAGAACAGTTACGATGCCAAGCAGCCCGTACAGCGCGCCGTTGGTTATGCCGTCCTGTAACAAAAACAGGAGGATTGTTGAGTCCATTCCCGTTCGCCCCCTTTAGCTGCGGCGACCGAATGTTCGGCGCAGCGCCCCTTTTCCAATTTGTGATATTGTATAATTGTTATGATCTATAATACAATCAAAAAATGAGAGCCATACAAAAGTCACCACGCGTGATCGCGCGCGAACAGACCAGACCGCCCGGGAGTTTGCCCGGGAAAGCGCCGAAGGTCACCCCTAAATTTTCGGCGTTGGCCGAAGACGAGCCTGATGCCGGGCTGGGCCTGGCGCTGGGACCGTTGCCCGGATATCTGGGCTATCCCTTGCGGCGCGCGCAGATCGCCGTGTTCGAGGATTTCATGCTGGCGGCCGGCAGTGTCGGGCTGCGACCAGGCCAATTCAGTACGCTGGTAGTCATCGGTGCTAACCCTGGCTCGAAACAGACGGACGTGGCTTCGGCTCTCGGCATCCAGGGCACCAATTTCGTCGCCATGATCAATCAGCTCGAAGAACGCGGCCTGGTGGAGCGGCGCGTTTTTGACCGGCGTACCTATGCGCTGCATCTGACGGACGATGGCCGGAAGTTGATGGAAGCCGGCGTTGCGTTGCAAGAGGCGCAGGAAGCCAGTTATGAAGAAATCCTCGGGCCGGGAGGGCGGCAAATTCTATTGGGCCTGCTGGCTCGCCTGACTGCGGGACTTGATGCGCGAAAAGCCGGGCGCAGATAGTGATTGTCTTATTGTCAGCCTTCAGTTGAAATCGGGCATCTTGATAGGCTTACAGGCGGTCACCAATCGACTTGCCTTGCTTGACAGCTTCCACAAGCAAGCGCGCAGGGGTGAATTCCGAGCCATCGCGGGCGTGCATCTTTTGCACTTCTTCAAGAATACGCGAGAGGCCGAATTCGCTGGCTTGGAACATGGGGCCACCGAGCCAGGCAGGCCAGCCATAACCGTTGATGTAAACCAGATCGATATCGGAGGCGCGCAATGCAATGCCTTCCTCCAGGGCACGTGCACCTTCATTTGCAAGCGCAGTCACAAGGCGTATACGGATTTCATCGGCGGTAAATGACCTGCGGGTGATGTTTTTATCGCGCGAGGCTTGCTCGATGATCGTTGTGGTCACGTCATCAGGTACGGGTTTGCCGTTCTCATATCTGTACCATCCTGTTTGCGTTTTCTGGCCAAAACGCCCGATCTCGCAGAGCCTGTCCGATATATGGCTGTAACGGCTGACTGGATCACGCGTTGCCGTTTGCCGTTTACGCAACGCCCAGGCGATATCGAGACCCGAGAGATCGAAAGCGCGGAATGGCCCCATGGGCAGGCCCCAATCTTCCATGGCTTTATCGATCTCATGTGGGAGCGCGCCTTCTTCCAGCATGAATTCGCACTGCCGACGATAATAGGAATAGAGCCTGTTGCCGATGAATCCTTCACAAGCACCAGAAAAAATCGGGAGCTTGCGCAGCTTCCTGGCGATGGCTAGCGCCGTTGCGAGCGTTTCCGACGACGTGTGCGCAGCACGCACCGCTTCGACAAGGCGCATGATATTAGCGGGTGCAAAAAAGTGCATGCCAACGACGCGCTGCGGATTTTTTGTGCCGCGCGCAATGGCGTTGGGATCGAGATAGCTGGTGTTGGTGGCAAGGATGCAATCGTCACGCACAATGTTCGAGAGATTGGCAAAGAGCGTGCGTTTAACGTCGAGATCGTCAAACACAGCTTCGATGACAAAGTTGCAGGGCGCCAAGCCTGTCAGATCATGTCCGCTCGTCAGCCTTCGCATGCGCTCGGCCATTGCTTTTTCTGTTAGGCGGCCCGAGGCTATATTGCGCTCCAGTATGCTGGCGATGCGCGCGCGGCCGCGTTCGGCGCCTTCCGCATTCTGTTCGATCACGACGACATTGTAGCCAGCGTCCAGCAGTGCAACGCAGATGCCTGCGCCCATGGTGCCGCATCCGACAACGCCGGCCATCTGGATGTCTCGGGCTGTGGCTTGTTCGAGGCCGGGAATGCGCGCGGCCTCGCGTTCCGCGAAAAAGATATGCCGCATGGCCCGACCTTGCTGGGTCTCCATCAGGCGATTGAATTCTTCCCGCTCCCGCACCACGCCTTGCCGGGTGGAGAGGCCCGCCGATTCAATAACCAGTTGTGCGGCGATAACCGGTGCTTCCTGACCCCGCGCCTTGCGTCGTACGCCGGAGAGAAGTTCCTGCGCTTGCTCTGCACTCACCGCAACAACGGGCTGTTCGCCGCTGCGGCGCATAAGTTTTCCGACTGCTGCGCGGGCGGCCTCTATCGCACACTCCAGCAGGTCATCGTCAACTATTGCGTCGATGGCGCCTAGTTTCAGCGCTTCTTCTGCCTTCATGAAACGGCCCGTGGCGGCAAAATCCAGCGCTGCGGGTATGCCAATCAAACGCGGCAGACGTTGTGTGCCTCCAGCGCCCGGGACGAGACCGAGTTTGACTTCCGGCAGGCCCAGTTGTGTGCCCATTGCCGCGATCCTGAGATGGGAGGCAAGGCCGATTTCAAAGCCGCCACCCAGTGCTGTGCCGTGATAGGCGCACACGACTGGCTTGCTGCAAGCCTCAATTCGCGCGCACGTATCAAACAACATAGGCAGAAGTGGTGGCTTACCGAATTCGCGAATATCGCCACCCGCTGTGAATGTGCGCCCCGCGCAACGAATGACAATTGCCGCGATGCCGGGGTTGCCATCTGCGCTTTCAATTTCTGCAAGAAGGCCCGCCCGTACAGCTTGTGAAGTTGCATTCACCGGCGGATTATCGATAGTGATAATGGCGATGTTGTCTCGCTGCTGCGCAGAAACTAGTTGTGCAATGTCGCTCATGACAAAACTTTCCAATTGGGATTATTGCGCGGCGTGAATTGCCAACAGCAGATCCTGCAGGCTGGCTTCGGGCGATTTGCCGGATGTGTCGACGACGGCGTTGGCGCGCCCATAAAGCGGCTCGCGGCTTGTCAGAATGGTGACCAACTCCTTCATCGCCGCGCGATCATTGGCCATGGGCCGGAGATCGCCCTGTTTGCGGACGCGGCGCATATGTTCTTCGGGCTTGGCCTTGATCCAGATCGTATAAAAAGATTTCATGAGGAAATCGAAAGAAGCGGCCTCAACGACTATGCCGCCACCTGTCGCCACAATCATCGGCCTGTTGCTTCCAGCGATCCGCCTGATGGCCGAAAACTCCATGCGGCGATAGCCTTCCTGTCCGTAGAGCTTGAAGATTTCGGTAACCGAAAAGCCCTGTTCGTTTTCGATGTCACGATTGAGTTCGATAAAGTCGGAGCCTAGCGCCTCGGCCGCCATCTGACCGAGTGTAGACTTCCCGGCCCCGCGCAACCCGATGAGCGCAATGCGTTTGTGCTCTTTATCGGATACAGCGACCGGAACTCCTTCCAGGAGCTTGCGGACTTCGGTCAAAAGTTCTTCCGGTGCGTGCCGAAGCTGGTCGCGGATCGCCGACCAGACCTCTTGTTCCGGGGCGACGATATCTTCAACAGGCACGCCGGTGGACTGGCCTATGCGCCGCAGCAACATGATTGACACGTTGCCCTGGCCGCTTTCGAGTTGCGCGATATAGCGCTCGGAAATTCCCGAAACTTGGGCCAGCACTTTGCGCGACATGCCCCGCAAGGCGCGAATTCGCCGCACGCGCTGCCCCAGAGCCTCAAGATACGCATCATCGCCAGCGATCTGGTTCGCAAAGTCGATTTTGGGTTTCACCAACAGCTTCGGTCTGTCTGCGGCGACTTTTTTGACTGTCTGCATTGGGATTCCCGGAATATTCTGCAAAATATTACATGCTTGCGCGGCCATCAAGCCTAGGACTTCAGATTCGATCATGCACTATATTGCATAATAGCCAGAAATTGACTATAAGCCAGTGGCAATTGTGTAGACAGGGGAGGGGTCCATGACAACGCATTATAATGCGTGTGCGGAGTTGTTGGACAGGAATGTAGCCGAAGGGCGCGGCAACAAGATCGCGTTTATCGATCCGCAGCAACAGATCACTTACGATGGCCTGATGAAAGCCTCTGCGCGCGTAGCCAATCTTTTGCGTGCGCATGGCCTGCGGCGTGAAGACCGGGTGATCATCGTAATGCTGGATACGATTGATTGGCCTGCGGTCTTTCTCGGCGCGATACGAGCTGGGGTCGTGCCGGTTCCCCTCAATACGCTGCTGCCTGTGGAGACCTATCGTTACATGCTGGCGGACTCGCGGGCCAAGGCGCTGTTCGTATCTTCTGCGTTATATGGATCAGTTGCGCCTGCGCTGGCGGGGCTTTCTGAACTCGACAACGTGTTTTGCGTGGGCAGAACGCACGAAGGCGGCGCGCTTGATTATGATGCGTTAATGCAGCAGCAGGCGGACGAGTTTTCCCCTGTTGGGTGTTCGCCTGATGATATCGCCTTTTGGCTTTATTCTTCCGGTTCGACGGGGGCGCCCAAGGGGACAAAACATGTGCAATCGAGCCTGATGGAGACAGCTAAACTCTATGGCCAGGGTGTGCTCGGCATCCGGGAAGATGACGTCTGTCTGTCAGCGGCAAAGTTCTTTTTTGCCTATGGACTTGGCAATTCATTGTCATTTCCGATGTCGGTCGGGGCTACGACAATTTTGAATCCGGACCGGCCAACGCCAGCGCTTATGTATCAGATGCTTTCGAAGTTTCAGCCTACTTTGTTCTTTGGTGTGCCGACTCTCTATGCTGCCATGTTGGGCGATGCCTCACTGGATGAAGAAAAGGGATCGCCGCAACTCAGGCTATGTGCGTCGGCCGGGGAGGCTTTGCCCGAACATATCGGTTCGACGTGGAAAAAGCGCTTTGGCAGTGATATTCTTGATGGGGTCGGCTCCACTGAAATACTGCACATCTTTCTATCCAACGCGCCCGACGATGTGGTTTATGGAACCTCGGGACGCGCAGTCCCTGGTTATGATCTGCGTCTGCTCGACGACGCGTTGCAACCGGTGGCCGATGGGGACGTTGGCGAACTCTACGTGCGCGGCCCCTCGGCAGCAGAGGGATATTGGAACCAGCGCGAAAAGAGCCGCGCAACTTTTCAGGGCGAATGGACGCGTACTGGCGACAAATACACACGCGACAGCTCGCACCGCTATACATATTGCGGCCGGGCGGACGACATGTTCAAAGTCAGCGGCATCTGGGTTTCACCATTTGAAATTGAAGCCGCGCTTGCCTCCCACCCTGCTGTTCTCGAAGCAGCCGTTGTGGCAAAAGCTGATGAGGATGGGCTCTTGAAACCCAAGGCGTTCATTATCCTCAAACAGGGCGCTTCTACAGACAATCTCGATGTCGCATTAAAAGAGCATGTGAAGAAGGCGGCTGGCGCGTGGAAATATCCGCGCTGGATCGAGGTGATGGACAGTCTCCCCAAAACTGCGACGGGCAAGATTCAACGCTTCAAACTCAGGGATCCCGTTTAACGATGCCGCTTGAAGCGCAAGGGTTTATCGAAATTTGCGACGTGCGTCTTGAATATAGGTTTTGCGGCCCGCAACCCGGCTCGGCGCCTACTATTGTGCTCTTGCACGAGGGGCTGGGTTCGGCAGGTTTATGGGGTGACTTTCCTTACAGGCTTAATGAGGCCACCGGAGCCGGCATTTTCGCGTATTCGCGAGCGGGCTATGGCAAATCGAGCGCCATCAACCTGCCGCGCCCGCTGACCTATATGCATGATGAGGCGCTGAAGATGCTCGGGCCTGTGATCGATGCCATCGGATTTTGTGAAGGTATTCTGCTTGGTCATTCGGATGGCGGCTCGATCGCCGCAATTTATGGCGGGGGCGTCAAAGATAAACGGGTCAAGGGATTGTGCCTAATGGCGCCGCACTTTTTCGTTGAAGATATCTCCGTCGCATCAATCATGGAGGCGAAACAGGCTTTTGATCATGGCGATCTTCGGCAACGGCTCGCCCGTTGGCACGAACATGTTGATTGTGCCTTTCGTGGCTGGAATGATTCGTGGCTTGATCCAGCTCTTCGCACCTGGAATATATGCGGCTATTTAAAAAACATAAGCGTGCCGCTACTCATTTTGCAGGGTGAGGACGATCAATACGGCACGCGTGCACAGATTGAGTCTGCACAACTTCATGCCGGAAGACTTGCTACCGCGCGTTTGATGCCGGGTGTTCGCCATTCCCCGCACCGTGAAGATGCTGACCAGACGCTTGCGGAAGTGAGCTCATTTTTTGAAAGTCTTTTTCCACAGAGGCTTTCCAAATGAGATGCAACAAAATGCAGTTTTTCCGCCGAAGGTGCTGGACAAGTTAGAAACATGCAATATAATGCATCTTTAATCAGGGGGGTGGGGATGGCCGAGGCTGAACGCAAGCTCGCAAACGGCGGGCCTTTCATCGATTTCCAGACGTCGCCTGGGGCCTACCGGCACTGGAAGCTCGATGTGCAGGGTGATGCCGCCACACTGACGATGGATGTCGATGAAGACGGCGGCCTTTTTGAGGGCTATCAACTCAAACTCAATTCCTACGATCTGGGTGTCGATATTGAACTAGCGGATGCGTGGCAGCGGATCAGGTTCGAGCATCCAGCTGTGAAAACTGTCGTCATGCGTTCGGGCAAGGAGCGGGTGTTCTGCGCGGGGGCCAATATCCGCATGCTGGCGGGAGCCTCCCATGCACACAAGGTCAATTTCTGTAAATTCACCAACGAGACACGCAATTATATTGAAGACGCCAGCCAAGTTTCGGGCATTCGCACAATTTGCATGGTGAATGGAACGGCGGCCGGCGGCGGTTATGAACTCGCGCTTACAGCTGATCACATCATGCTGGTGGATGATGGCACCGCTGCGGTGTCATTGCCGGAAGTGCCTTTGCTGGCGGTGCTTCCGGGTACGGGGGGTCTTACGCGCGTGGTCGACAAGCGCAAGGTGCGTCGGGATCATGCCGATGTCTTCTGTACGACGGAAGAGGGGGTTCGCGGCAAGCGCGCGCAACAATGGCGGCTTGTAGATGAACTGGTGCCACAAAGCAAAATTGAAGAGCGCGTGAAAGAAAGATCGGCTGTGCTTGCGAGCATGTCTTCGCGCAGCGGCCCGGAGACTGGTATTGTCCTGACGCAGATCGACCGCAAGTTTTCGGCTGATGCGATCGAATATTCCTCGATTGGCGTTGTCATCGACCGCTCAGCGCGCCTGGCCAACATCACCTTGCGTGGACCAGCGGACAACGCGCCCGAAACGGTTGATCAAATATTGCAGGAGGGTGCAGGTTTCTGGCCATTGCGCCTGGCTCGCGAACTGGACGACGCAATTCTGCATTTGCGCAACAACGAATTTGAAATCG
>CAMDKB010000083.1 GCA_945901195.1 Rhizobium sp. Q54 | reverse complement strand
GCCAAATCGTACTTTGCGAAGCCTTATCACTCTTGGGAACGAGGTCTCAATGAACATACAAATGGCCTTGTTAGGCAGTACTTCCCAAAAGGCATGGATTTGTCTAAAGTCTCCAATGCCGACGTTCAAAGGGTCGAGGACAAGCTCAAATCTCGCCCCCGGAAAATCCTCGGTTACCAGACACCAAGCGAGGTGTTCTTTAAGGCCGCTTAACCCGGCTGTTGCACTTTACGGTTGAATGGGCCCTAACTAAAAAATTCGTCACAAAACTTTAGCAAAAGCAGCACCCGAGAAAGCAACCGCTCACTGCCGCTAGTCCATTTGGTGTTTTCAGTTCGATGAAAAATGATCTAAAACTCGCGCTCCAGACCTTTCACTATTTGGTTTTCAGGATGCGCCATGACTGATAGCGGCACAAAAGCTACTGAGCCTCAACGTCGGCTCGGAGCGCGTCTGTTGATCGCGGTTCCCTTGATCATCGCGATATCCTGGTGCGCATTGTGGTTTAGCGCTTCACAATTGTCGGGCGGCTATCTTCAGTCGTGGATCAAACGGGAAGAGGCCCTTGGCCGCGCGTGGTCATGTGAGAGCACCAACACTAGTGGCTTTCCACTCAGTTTTACTCTGACTTGCATAAAGCCAGCCCTGAAAGCCAATCTGAAATCGGGCGCCCTGACCGCCCGTTTCAATGAACTGAAAACAACTTGGTCTCCCCTTCGCCCGCTGAGTGCTGAAGCGCGCGTATTGGGACCAATGCAACTCGAATCAGCCGGCGCGCCTAAAAAGATCGTAGCCACATGGGATGAATTTCTGATCGGCTTGAGCGGCGGACTCGCTTCACAACCTGCAGCAACGATCAACGCTCGCAAACTGGATCTTCAAATCACCATGCCTGAAGGGGAGGTCGTTCCTGTTTTCTTCGGCAAGATGAACGTGAACCTGGTCCCTTCAAAAAACGACCAGAACTCTGAATTACTCCGCGCAGTCATAAACGGAGATGAAATCGATTCTCCGACCCTCAACCACTTGGCCGGCAATTCGGAACTCACGTCGTTCGCGACAACTCTGGACTTCGAAAAATTTGAGAACCTCAAACGCGGAGACATGGTCGCGCGCCTTGAGGCCTGGCGCGGCGCCAACGGCTCGCTCAATATTTCGAACCTGAAAATTGCAAAAGGCCGACTTGCTCTTGAGGCGAGCGGTGTCATTCATCTTGACCATCTGCGCCGGCTGGAAGGACAATTGCAAACGCGCACCGCAGGACTCTCAAGTCTGCTAGAGCGTCTAGGAATACCCGCCCTGGGCGGCCCGCGCGGCGGATTGCTCGGAGGGCTTTTCCGCAAACAGAACCCACCTTCAAATCAGCCGGAGGAACCATCTGGCCGTTTCATTCCATTGCCGCTTACGCTCCGCGACGGGTTTGTATGGGTGGGCCCGTTGCGAACCCCTCTTGCGCTGCGTCCAATACTCTAGGAAACCGGGCGGACTCATAGCAAAGCCACTGACTCGCCTTCGGTATTATTGACCCCTTTCACCCGGCCTTCGCAGCATGAACACGGCCTGTTCGCCAAAAAAATTCCACACACGCCACGGTGCACGCAAACCAAGTGGCGAACCGTCCGCTTTCAGCGCCCGTGCCAGTTCGATGCGCGCGTCGATAATGTCCACGAGATCCACAAAATCCCGGATCGTGCAGAAATGGATATTGGGCGTATCGTACCAGGGGTTCGACAATATGCCCGTCATCGGCATGCGGCCTGAACTCATAAGCTGGAATCGCAACTTCCAATGGCCGAAGTTTGGAAACGACACGATAGCGTACTTGCCAATCCGCAGCATCTGTTCAAGCACAACCTTGGGATGCCGGGTTGCCTGCAAGGTCTGCGAAAGAATGACATAGTCAAAACTTTTGTCAGGATAATAAAACAGATCCGTATCCGCATCGCCCTGAATGACTGACAGACCTTTTTCCACGCAATCATTCACGCCGCGCTGCGAGAGCTCGACACCGCGGCTATCCACATTCTTCGATTCCGCCAGATACTTCAGCAAGGAGCCGTCGCCGCAGCCGACGTCCAGCGCGCGCGTATCCGGTTTCACCATACCGGCGATGACAAGCAGATCCACGCGGGTCAGCGTGGTCTCATTAAAGTTTGTCGCCTTCAGAATTGATGTTTCGGACATGATCTAAACGATGCCCCTCGCACGCGCAGCAGCATCCAGAAATCCCCGCGTGGTCGAAAACAGCTCGGGCACATCCAGCAAGAAGGCATCGTGCCCTTTGTCTGTTTCGATTTCGACAAATGAGACCGAGGCGCCACTGGCATTGAGCGCATGCACGACAGCGCGGGAATCAGCCGTAGGAAACAGCCAGTCTGACGTAAACGACACAACACAGAACCGGATACGCGACTGCATGAAAGCCTTCGCGAGACTCCCCTCATAGTCAGCTGCAAGATCAAAATAATCCATCGCACGCGTCACATAGAGATAGGAATTGGCGTCAAAACGCTCGACAAATGAAGTGCCTTGATAGCGCAGATAACTTTCGATCTGGAATTCCGCATCGAAGGAGAACGCTGGCGCCGCCCGGTCCTGCAATTTCCGCCCGAACTTCCGGTGCAGCGCTTCGTCGGACATATATGTAATGTGCGCAGCCATACGCGCCACCGACAAGCCCTTCAACGGCTTGGCGGCATGATCCAGATAACGGCCGCCAAACCAGTCTGGGTCGGCCATGATGGCCTGCCTCCCGACTTCATGGAACGCAATATTCTGCGAGGAATGGCGCGCACCGGTCGCCAGCGGCAGGGCGGAAAAAACCCGCTCGGGAAATAGCGCCGCCCATTGCAAGACCTGCATGCCGCCCATCGAGCCACCTGCAACACAAAAAAGCTTGTCGATGCCCAGATGATCCACGAGCATCGCTTGCGCCCGAACCATGTCGCGGATCGTAACCACGGGCAGATCGAGTGCATAGGGCTGACCGGTCGCCGGATTGGTTGAAGCTGGACCAGTGCTACCCATGCACCCGCCAAGCACGTTGCTGCAGATAACAAAAAAACGGTCTGTATCAATGGGCCTGCCAGGGCCCACCATAGTCGTCCACCAGCCGGGCCGACCAGTGACCGGGTTCGCACTGGCCACATATTGATCGCCTGTCAGGGCGTGGCAGATCAGAACCGCATTGGTGCGATTTCCGTTCAATTGGCCATAGGTCTGGTAGGCTATGGTCCAGGGGCTGAGGCTTACCCCGGCATCAAGCGTGAGCGGCCGTTCCGCCCCGAATTCCACGACGTGGCCGGTTTCAAGATGAGCTGCCTCAGAAGAAGCCAGCCCGGCGGTTACAGGTACTGACAAACGCTCCACCCGCAGATCTTGTTCGCTAGCGTTCGGTAAATCGAACGTATTGTAATGGATATAGGAGCATGCCGAAGAAACCGTCAATACCCCGAAGTGTACCGGCGCGTCCCGGGCGGCTGAACGGACCCTGCTTATGCTTTGCCTTCCCATGCTTTGGCCGTTATGAAAGCCAGCCAACCCGGGTAGCCGCCAGTCCATGACAGATACAAGCGAAAAAGCGCCAGAATTCGATCTTGCAACGCTCCGTGTCGACATCGACCGGATCGACGTAGACATGCACCGTTTGTTGATGGAACGGGGCGAGATCATCAACAGGCTCATCCAGGTCAAGGCCCGGCAGGGCGGCGGATCGGCATTCCGGCCCGGGCGGGAAGCCGACATGATGCGGCGGCTCGTCCAGCGACACAAAGGCCTGTTGCCACTCGACACGGTGGAAGGCATCTGGCGGATTATCATTTCGACATTTACCTACGTGCAGTCCAGTTATAGCGTACACGTCGATGCGACTGGCGGAGACGCCGCCATGCGCGACACCACGCGGTTTCATTTCGGCTTCACTGTACCTTACGTGCCGCAGGTCAATGCGGAGGCGGTGATCTACGCTGTCGCTCGTTCCGGAGGCGACCTGGGCATAGTCCGTATCGACGGTGGAATGGGAGCTGGGGCGTGGTGGCTTGGTCTGTGCGAACCGACCGCACCCAAGATCATTGCGCGATTGCCATTCGTTGACCGCGCCGACCACCCGGCGAACCTCCAAGTATTCATTCTCTCCGCACCACTGGCGGAGGCCACAGCTCGCGATGTGATCGTCTATTCCGTGTGCATCGCACGCTGGCGTAAATCGCTTGCAGGAAAGATCGAGGCTCTGGGCGGAGAAATTCTGGGCAACGTGGGAACAGAAAATGGTCTATCGCTGCTGATCTCCGCGCCTGGTTCGGTTGCGCAGGAGCAACTCAGCCATATTTTCATGGAGACGGGCACTTCAAGCGTACGCATTCATGAAATAGGAAGTCACGCGACGCGTTATCAAGTGCGCTAACGCTGTTCCAAGATCTATGCCCACTTTGCCAAACAAAACAGAAGTCCCGGAGCCGGTATGAACACCCCCTCATCACAACGCGAGCCTATACCGCGTGTCGGCATTGAAACCATCGAGCCATATGTCCCGGGCAAAAGCGCGGCAACGGGTGGCGCTAAAACCTACAAGCTCTCGTCCAACGAAACGCCGCATGGTCCTTCGCCAAAGGCTATCGCAGCCTTTCAATCGGGCGCTGGCAGCCTTGAAATGTATCCCGACGGCGCATCGACAAAGTTGCGCCAAGCCATTGCCAATCGCTTCGGCCTCGATGCAAACCGGATTGTCTGCGGAACAGGATCAGACGAACTTCTGCATCTGCTCGCCACCGCCTATATTGGCCCGGGCGACGAGGGCATCTTCACGGAACATGGATTTCTCGTATACAAAATCGCCATTCTCGCAGCAGGTGGCAACATCGTCGTCACGCCGGAAACAAATTACACGACCGATGTCGATGCCATCCTGAACCGCGTGACCGCAAGAACACGCCTGGTATTCATTGCCAATCCCAACAACCCCACGGGGACCTATATTCCGTTTGATGAAGTCAAACGGCTGCACGCCGGCCTGCCGCCACAATGCATCCTGGTGCTGGATGGAGCTTATGCAGAATATGTTCGCCGCAACGATTATTCAGCGGGGATGGATCTCGTGTCCAACAATGCAAATGTAGTGATGACCCGGACGTTTTCGAAGATCCACGGCCTTGCTTCATTGCGGATAGGCTGGTGTTACGCGCCGGAGAGAGTATGCGACGCGCTCAATCGCATCCGCGGACCTTTCAACGTCAGCGGTCCCGGCATTGATGCAGGCATCGCCGCCATGAACGATATTGCCCATGTCGAAATGTCCGCCGCCCATAATGAAAAATGGCTCGAAATCCTCACGCGGGAAATCAGCGATTTCGGATTGAAAGTCACACCCAGCGCGGCCAACTTCGTGCTGATACATTTTCCCGATTCGCCGGGCAAAACGGCTGCCGAAGCGGACGCCTTTTTATCCTCGCATGGCGTTGTCCTGCGTTCGGTCGCGTCCTATGGAATTCCGCGTGGATTGCGCATGACGATCGGCACTGAAGAGGCCAATCGTCTGACGGTCGATCTGCTGCGCCAGTTTGTCTCCAGGTAGTTGCGCGATCATGGATAGACTAGAATCCAAACTGGCAAAGCCTGTCATTCAGACCCTCGCGGTCATCGGCATTGGCCTGATTGGCTCGTCGATTTTGCACGCGGCCCGCAAGCGTCGCCTGGCGGCTCGCATTGTCGCCAGCGATAAATCCCAGGCAGTCTGCGACCGCGCCGTTGAGATCGGCTTTGCCGATGAAGTCATTGCGGATATCGCGTTGGCTGTCCGGGACGCCGACCTTGTCATCATGTGCATACCGGTTGGCGAATATGCTCGCGTGGGTGCTGCAATAATGCCACATCTCAAACCCGGCGCGATCTTGTCGGACGTCGGCTCGGTGAAAGCATGTGTCTTCACGGCGCTCGACCCGGTCCTGCGCGAAGACGTGCATCTGATTCCGGCCCATCCCGTTGCAGGGACCGAATATTCAGGACCCGATGCGGGATTTGCCAGTCTCTTTATCAATCGCTGGTGCATTATTACGCCCGCGCTGAATGCTTCAGCGGCTGCGACCGCGCGGGTTCGCTCGTTCTGGGAAGAAATGGGCGCCAATGTCGAGGCCATGAGCGCAGATCATCATGACCTCGTACTGGCCATCACCAGCCATGTGCCCCATCTCATTGCCTATAACATTGTGGGAACAGCTGCGGATCTGGAAGAAGTCACCCAGTCCGAGGTGATCAAATTTTCCGCTGGCGGCTTTCGCGATTTTACCCGCATCGCAGCGTCCGACCCAACCATGTGGCGCGACGTCTTCCTGAACAACAAAAGCGCGGTACTGGAAATGCTGGGCAGGTTCACCGAGGATTTGACGGCGCTGCAGCGCATGATCAGACGCGGTGACGGCGACGGGCTGTTCAATCTTTTTACCAGAACCCGCGCGATCCGGCGCAGCATTATCGACCTTGGCCAGGAAACGGCCGCACCCGATTTTGGCCGCCAGCGTGCGCCTGAAAAGTCTTGAGGCTGGAGCCAGCGCACCTGCCTCAATGATGCAGGAAATACATCAGCCATTCGGGCCGCAGAATAGCCGTGCTCATAATCAGCAGCGAAAGACCTCCAAGGCCGATTGCAAGCCAGATCAGAGCCCCGATACCCGTGATGATCATCGCTGACGCCAGCACGATCGCAATCTGCAACAAGGCAGACGACCCTTCAAACAATTCGTTTCGCGCTTTTTGAATGTCACGGATACCTTCGGCCTTCTTGGCGCGCGCCATCAACTCGCGTCGCCCCTCACCCGTTTCGGGTTCTGTTTCATAACGATCTGCTGTTTTCTTCCAGTCGAATATACGCTTTTCCATCACAGCTTTGGCAGCGTCATCACTTGCAGTTGCCAGCCGGACCTGCATGTCTTCAACGGCAACTTGCACGCTTGTTCGCCGGATTGTTTTTGCCTGGAAGAAGGCCCAAAGATTCGAAGATTCGAGATTCTGGGACACCATTTCCTTTTCGGCGTATTTACCGCCCATTTCGGAAAACGCGAGCAACAATGCCAGTATTGCGATCAGCAATGCGACGCGCTTGTTGCCGCTGCCATGATCTTCCTGGTGACCATGCGCACCATGCCCGTGCCCTGCCATCAATTGCTCCCTTCGAATCGCTACAAAAGCCAGCGAAATGTATAAGCACTTTCAACGAAAACAAGATAACGTAACCTGATACCGCTTTGCCAATGTGATCCATGTGCGAAAACGCACAAAGAACCGATCAGCTTTGGCTATGATGCCTGGCTCTTCTGGAGGATGTCATGCGTTTCCTGCGCCGCAGCCTGTTATTCACGCTGGCTATTATCTTTCTGATCGAAACCTGGATCTGGGATAGCTTTGCTTCGCTGGGCCGATGGATTGCTACCAGTATTCCATTCGCCGAATTTAAAGCAGCGATAGCGCGCGCGATCGACAAAATGCCTCCCTATGCCGCTCTGCTGCTGTTTATCATTCCAGCAATCGCGATCCTGCCCTTCAAGATCGGCGGCTTGTGGCTCATCGCGCATGGTCACTTTCTGGCTGGTGGTGGGGTATTTCTTTCCGCGAAAGTGGCGGGTGTGGGCATAGCCGCATTCCTGTTCGAATTAACTCGCGAAAAGCTGATGTCCATGTCTTGGCTTGCACGCACCTACGGCACGGTCATGCGCTGGCGCGATTGGGCGCATCGTCTGGTGGATCCCTACATGTCCACGATCAAGGCGCAGGCCCGGACACTCAAGGCGATGATTCTGAGATCCACTGCGGGAGAACGAGGACGTCTTGCAAAAACGATTGCCCGGCTCAGGGATCGAATCCGCCGTCTGCGGACGCAAGGATAGAAATCTTAAGCCCGCGGGTGAGCCGAGCGATAGGCATCGAGCAATCGCGAGGAGTCGACGGCGGTATAGACCTGAGTCGTCGACAACGACGAATGTCCCAGCAATTCCTGTATGGCCCTGAGATCGCCGCCTCTCGCCAGCAAGTGAGTGGCGAATGAGTGCCTGAGGGCGTGCGGGGTTGCGGAGTCCGGCAGGCCCAGCGCACCCCGCATCCGCTCAACAGTCAATTGTATGATCCGCGGTGAAAGCGGTCCTCCACGGGCGCCGACGAACAGGGGCCCCTCGGGCGCGAGCGACCACGGACAGAGCGCAAGATAATCTTCCAGACCTTCCCGGACCAGCTTGATAATCGGCACCATCCGCATCTTCTGCCCCTTGCCTGTGATCGTCAGGGCATCGATATCGCCGGTTGGTGCGTCGAGGCGCCGGATCGACAGAGCTTCGGATATACGCAGGCCCGCTCCATAGAGCAGCCCGAGAACTGCGGCATCGCGCGCCAGTACCCAGGCATCGCGATTCTCTCCGGCACGACTCTCCGCATCAGTCAGCGCTCGCGCCTGCGTCGCGCCGATGGGCTTTGGAAGGCTACGGGCTATCTTTGGCGACCGCACATTGGCAAAGGCGGAAGCTTGAATCTTACCTTGCCGTTCGAGATGCCGGGTAAAAGATCTGATTCCCGCCAGGCTGCGCAGCAGGGATCGGCTCTCGAGACCCTCGTTCCGCCGCCGCGCCATAAAGGCCCGAAGATCTCCTGGCTTTATGGAATTGAGATCGTTTGCGTCCGGGTCTTTCCCGAAATGAACAGTCAGAAATTCCAGAAATTGCCGGAGATCGCGCGCGTAAGCGTTCAACGTATGTCGGGAATAGCGACGCTCATTGGCGAGATACCCGAGCCATTCCCTCACCTCGCCCGAGAGCGCGGTTTGCACGGTAAACGCCAGCGGATCAGCGCGGGAATCAGAAATGTCACGTGGTACTGATTTCATGCCGCCAGATTGGCTCTGGCGGACTAATAATATCTCAAGATTAGTACAACCGGACCAATTTACTTGCCGGTCTTGATCTCTTCGACCGCGCGGCCCATCAATTCGTCCATGGTCCGGCGGATTTGGTGGTCCGATTGCTCAACCTTGGCAGAATCGAAATCCTTGCGCACCTTGCGGAAAATATCGTCGTCGCCGGCTTCCTCGAAATCAGCAACAACCATGGACTTGGCATAGGCCTCAGCGTCAGCCCCAATTTTCCCAAGTTTTTCAGCCGCCCACGCACCCAAAAGCTTGGCGCGGCGGGCATTCGCCTTGAAGCGCAGCTCTTCGTCGTGAGCAAACTTCTTCTCAAAACCTTCCTCGCGCTTGTCGAAACCGCTCATGCAAAAACTCTCCCGGATCGTTGAGGCGCCGGACAACCGCGCCAAAGGGTCCGGCATCCATATAAGCGCAGCCCCCTCGATATTCAAAGACTTTGGGGCAGATCGGTGTCAGAACCTGACCCACGGCATGACAAGACCCTACGAGAGGCGTGGATAACTTGGTGCGGCATCGCCCCTTTCCGGCAAATTATTGTGTAGCGCCACGCAATCAGCTAGTTTGCGAAAATCGGGTTGTTCTATTTCCTAGCGGATTTCGGCAACTCGCGCGTCAAGTGGCACCGGCAGCAATTCGGTTGAGGCAGGCCGCTACGCTTCCCATTCTAAAATACGGGCACAACCATGAATCGCCGCCGTCGAATCTACGAAGGCAAGGCCAAAGTCCTCTATGAAGGACCCGAGCCGGGTACTCTCATCCAGCATTTCAAGGACGACGCGACCGCGTTCAACGCCAAAAAACACGAGGTCATCGACGGCAAGGGTGTTCTGAACAACCGGATCTCCGAGTACATTTTCCAGCATCTCAATGAAATCGGTGTGCCTACCCATTTTATTCGCCGTCTCAACATGCGCGAGCAGCTGATTCGCGAAGTCGAGATCATTCCGCTGGAAGTGGTCGTGCGAAATGTCGCAGCGGGCTCTCTGTCGACCCGCCTCGGAATAGAGGAAGGCACAGCCCTGCCGCGTTCGATCATCGAATTTTACTACAAGAATGACGCGCTCAACGATCCCATGGTTTCAGAAGAGCATATTACCGCCTTCGGTTGGGCAACCCCGCAGGAGATAGATGACATCATGGGCTTGGCCATTCGTGTGAATGATTTTCTCTCGGGGATTTTCCTGGGTGTCGGCATCCGTCTTGTGGATTTCAAGATCGAATGCGGTCGCCTGTGGGAAGGCGACATGATGCGCATCGTACTGGCCGATGAAATATCCCCAGATTCCTGCCGCCTGTGGGACATCAAATCTTCCGACAAACTCGACAAGGATCGTTTCCGCCGTGACATGGGCGGGCTTGTGGAAGCCTATACCGAAGTCGCCCGTCGCCTGGGCATCATGAACGATAACGAGACCGCCCACTCCGGTCCAAAACTGGTGAAATGACATGAAGGCCCGTGTGACCGTAACGCTGAAAAACGGCGTCCTCGACCCGCAGGGCAAGGCGATCGAGGGCGCACTGAAATCTCTGGCGATTGAAGGCGTCGGCTCTGTTCGGCAGGGTAAGGTCTTTGATCTGGACCTTACCGCCGGCGACGCGGCGCAAGCCGAAACCATACTGAAGGAAGCCTGCGAAAAACTCCTGGCGAATACGGTGATCGAAAATTACCAGATAGAAGTCGGCTGAGGCATGAGATCCGCAGTCCTTCTCTTCCCCGGCCTCAATCGCGAAGGCGACGTCGCGCGCGCGCTTACTCAGGCGAGTGGCCAGAGGCCCACGATAGTCTGGCACGCCGAACATGAATTACCTGCCGGTACCGACGTTGTGGTTGTGCCCGGAGGTTTCAGTTATGGCGATTATCTCCGGTGCGGAGCCATTGCAGCGCGCGCCAATATCATGAACGCGGTTCGCGCCCATGCAGCGCGCGGCGGAATCGTTCTGGGGATTTGCAACGGTTTTCAGATACTGTGTGAGAGCGGGCTTCTTCCTGGCGTGCTGATGCGCAATCGTGACCTGAAATTCATCTGCAAGATGCAACATCTGCGCGTCGAGCGAGCCGACACAGTTTTTACCCACCACTATGAGCAAGGGCAGAATATAAAAGTCTGCATAGCACATGGGGAAGGCAATTATGTTGCTGACGCTGCGACAATCGCCCAGCTGGAATCAGATGGCCGTGTGGCGTTCCGTTACGCAGATGAAAACGGATCGATTGATGGCTCTGCAAACCCCAACGGCTCCATCAACGGCATAGCCGGGATCTACTCACCCAACCGCCGGGTGCTCGGCATGATGCCGCATCCCGAAGACCTCATTGATTCGCTTGTTGGCGGCACAGATGGCTGCGGACTTTTCGAAAGCCTCGCACAATTCCAGAAACTCGCTGCATGACAGGCAAAAAGGCGCCGCGTACTGCGCTGCGCCTTCAGTGAGTCCGTGCTGATCAGGATACGATGCGGATGCCGTCGATTGTTTCAAGAATATTCTTGAACGCCGATTGTAGTTCACCTGCATTCTTCACATCATAATACATTGAGGGATTGGTTGCGCAGGATCTGAGCAGCGCCGCATTGCCAGCTATCACTCTGACAGTGAAAATCTTGATGGCGCTTGTGGCCGTCTTTGCCTGGGTGCAGGCAGCGCTGAGCTGGCTGTCGATCTGTGCAACATTGTTCGTCCAGCGATTTTGCGTATTGTCGCCATCGGTCAGCAATATCGCGAATTTCTGCACACCTGGGTCATTTGACGACGCTGTGCCGAAGGGCGAATCAGGCCGGAGTGTCGCCAACCCCATCGCAAGACCGATGGTGACATTGGTATTTCCTGTTGGCGTCATGGCATTGGCACGCGTGCGAACGGCTTCCAGATTGGCCGACATAGGCAGCATTTCAGTCAGGCCTGAAAAATGGCATTGCGCGGCCACGTAGCGGCGGAAGTGATCTCTAGGCGCCTCGCTGGAAATATCATAGGGATGATCACGATCAGCAATGCACCCTTGCCAGGCCAGGCTGGAAGGTGGCTGTCGCGAGAGCCAGCTATAGCTGGGATTTTCGAGTGTCACGTCCCAACGAAGCCAGTTTGCATTGAAGTTATTGCGATCGACCCGCACCTCGGTGTTGAAAGGCACGATGGACATTTTTACATCGCCGGGATCGACAATATTCGCTTGAAGCTTGGTGATGAGATCATTGACGGCGGCTTTGAGCGCCGTCATTTTTCCGGCGTCCGCCATCGAGCCGGTATTATCGAGAATGAGTGCAATTTCGAGCTTCTTTTGCTCATTGCGAACATCGCTTGAGGCATGCAATCGCATGGAATCTACGCCCGCGATGCTCATCATGATAGTCGGGATAGCTGCGGCCGCCTCGACGCGGACCGTGGATGCTCCCTTCGTGACTGTGATAACGGGTGATGTTGTCAGAGTTGCTGACTGGAAAGAGCCCCGGAAATAGCTTTCGGCTTTCGCCTGAAGCACTGCCTGCGAAGCACTCTTGGGCTCCTTTGCCAGCGCCAGAGCTGTCGAATCCACCACGCTCTGCATCCGCTCTTTCTCTGCCAGCGCCCGCGAAAAATCCATGGCGGCGCCAGCGACCATGATGACCGGTATGGCGCAAAAGGCGAAAAGCATCGCGACATTACCGCGCGTGTCTGCGGAAAAACGTTTGAGCACTGACGAGGTGTGGAAAAATGGGACATGTATCATGGTGGCCTCTCCTGATGCCAGAAAGGCTTCAAGTCCGGTGCCGCCCAAAATTGGATGAAGTTAAGCTTTTGTTTACCTGAAAAGGCCTGTGCGAAAGCGATTTCTTGTAACTGCCCAGGTTCCTTCCTGCCACCGTGATTTTTATCCGATTTTCCTGGACCTATGAACCGGTTTCCGATTCAAGCATCGGATGGTCGCTGAATCGCCAGACGTTCCGTCCCGGGAAGAGCTGATCGCGCTGGTTCAGGCGCAG